>DAITPX010000098.1:0-5446 GCA_036833365.1 Clostridia bacterium
ATTCGGTAAGGCCCTGTACCAAACCTAAAAATACGCTTTGCCAAAAATTCATAACGGATAAACCTTGTTTACAAATAACGGCGCTTGCCGTATAATTAGTTTATACAAAGCGAGAGAAAAAAAGACATACGGCGGGAAGTAATTTTTTATGAAACTTGGAGTTGTGGGATTGCCGAACGTAGGCAAAAGCACGTTGTTTAACGCTATAACCAAAGCCGGCGCGGAATGCGCCAATTACCCTTTTTGCACTATAGACGCCAACGTGGGCGTTGTCGCGGTGCCCGACGAAAGGCTGGATAAGCTTGCCGCGATTTACGACAGCAAGGCCGTGACGCCTACGACGCTTAAGTTTGTGGACATAGCGGGGCTTGTCAAGGGCGCGTCGAAAGGCGAGGGCTTGGGGAACAAATTTTTGTCGCATATAAGGGAAGTGGACGCCATCGTGCATGTCGTGAGGTGCTTCGAGGACGCCAATATAACGCACGTTAACGACAGGGTCGACCCCGTTTCGGACATGGAGACGATCAACCTCGAGCTTATTTACGCCGACATCGACACGGTTGAAAACCGCCTTGATAAGGCCAAGGGCATGATTAAGACGGGGGACAAAAAATGGGCGTTCGAAGCGGAGGTTTGCCAAAAACTGCTCGGACATCTCGGTCAGGGAAAGCCCGCGCGCACGCTGGAGCTTGACGCCGACGAGGCCGAGATAATCAGGGATTATTTTTTGCTTACGGTTAAACCCGTGATTTACGCCGCCAACATAAACGAAAGCCAGCTGGGCAAGCCCGACGGCGAAATGGTGAAAGCCGTAAAAAACGCCGCGAAAAACGAAGACGCCGAGGTTATGGTCGTTTGCGCCAAGGTGGAGGACGAGCTGGCGGCCTTGGACGGCGAGGAAAAGAAAATGTTTTTGGCTAGCTACGGGCTGACGCGGAGCGCTTTGGAGGAGCTGGTGGCGAAGTGCTACGGGCTTCTGGGGCTGATTTCGTTTTTGACCGCCGGCGAAAAGGAAACGAGAGCATGGACGGTCGAACGGGGCACCAAGGCGCCGCAGGCCGCGGGCAAAATCCACAGCGACTTCGCGCGGGGCTTTATACGCGCGGAGGTGGTGACCTACGAGGCGCTTTTGGAGTGCGGCGGCTACAACGGCGCGCGCGAAAAGGGCAAGGTGCGCTCGGAGGGCAAGGACTACGTAATGAAAGACGGCGATGTCGTGCTGTTCAGGTTTAACGTGTAGAAGGTAAGAGGTAAAAACCTCTTACCTTTAATCTGAAATAAACTTTGTCAATATTATTTAAAATTAGATTCAATTTAATAATTTCTTGAAAAAATAAGTTTTTTATATATTCCAATTATTTCTAATGTTTCGATAAAATTCTATTTATTACGACATATACAGTAAGTTAAAAATTATTTAAAAATTGTATAATTTATTTGTAAAATAAACACAAAACCGATTATATAAATTTTATAAATTCGATATTGACAAAATATCTTGTTAATATATAATAAAAGGAGAAAAAAATGAAAAAACTAATTATTGTTGCATTAGCAATTATACTATGTTTCTTCTCATCTATTCCATCAAATATAATTGTAAGTGCCGAAGTTGCGAGTAAAACTTCAGAAAAGGGTTATGTTAGTCATGCCGATAAAGTAGATTCTTATCAATTGGATGATCCTACAAAACTGTCTACAAATGAGTTAATTGATGTTCTATTGGATTACCCATATTTTATGGATGTATTTGCATATGACTCATATAGCCAAGGCCTTCAAAAAATAATTCGTACATTTAATGGAGCTAAAGAATTATTTGATAGAGACAATATAGGTACGGCTTTATTAATAAAATACAGTACGAGCGATGTTCTTTGGGAAGCGACAGCCAAGGCAAATGCATTTTTTAAAAATGCATTTTTAGAAATGATGCTTGCTCAAAAAGAAGTCTTAAGCACATTAAATGACCAAGAAATTGTAAAATTATCCGAATTAGTACAAAGTAGATTCCTACAGCGCGTTAATTCCAATATTTACAGATCAACTATAGATGTTTTTTATGATACGCTTGAAGAGCAAAGTACAGTGTATTTTCAGTCGCCATTTGGGAATCTTATACCTGCCGAGACGACAATTGTTTATACGCCGAATCTTTCTTCAGTTAATGCTTATAGGGTAGGAGGAGATATGTCGGGAGAAGAACGGCGTTATTTAGATGATTATATTGCAGATGAGTTCCCGTCAGCAATTAAGTTAAGAAGCGCTACAATGAGATATAATTGTCATTCTTATGCATGGTATTCAAAATCAACATCAAATAATATCTGGATCGATTATCCAACTATGTATTATACAGATGATAGTTACACTGCTTCGGGTTGGAGCAATAATAATAAAATTGTTTATTTTGTCAATGGTTCGCCCACTCATTCAGGTATAGTAGTTTCCACGGGTACGACTAAACTGTCTAATGCTACAATAGAGTCAAAATGGGGTCAATGTGGTTTATATAGACACAACGGATTAGATTGCCCATATATTGAAAGTGGTTATTCGATAAATTTGTATGAGTGCAATTCTCATCAGTATACTTATCAAAAACATGATCATTATAGTCATAAGGCTACATGCGAAAATTGTGGATTTACTCGTATTGAGCCGCATGATTTTGAAATTAGGGTTATCAGTGGTGTGAATATTGCTACATGTAAAAAATGCCTATATTCTTTTGTATACGACGGATCTATACCTATTCCTGAAAGTGAGAATTTTTTACATATGATGCATATAATAAATGGAGGTTAATTAATGAAGAAAATTAAATTGACGTCAATATTCGTCGTAGCGTTATTATTAATAATACCTATTCTCACTTCATGCGGAAGTAGCCAACAGCATGAACAAATTAAGATGAAGAATTATTTACAGGAATACAATGAAAAAGATAGTGTATATATTCAGCCCGATTTATTTTCTTCTGTTATGCGTTACGAAGTGAATGAACCCGATAAGGTTTCCGAATTGATAGCGATGTTTTCGAGCCTCGATTTTGGAATATCCGATGAAGTAAAAAAATATGCCGATATAAAAGACTTGCCTTATGCTTATAAGGTTTATTTCGGCGAAGCAGATATTGCAGGTGTCACGTTTGTAGTGGGTAAACATGGCAATGTTTACGCTTTTGAAGGGGATTCGGTATACGAGGCGAAAAGCAAAATAGAATTGAGCGTTATTAAAAGCTATTGCAAATTATAATTTTAAAATAATTTTAAGGCGGAGGTTTCGCCTTGTTTGTAACGAGTTTTTAATTCGAAGTGAGGAAATTCAATCGTAAAATAATATTAATTTTTATAACAATAAAGTCTTAAAATTAAAAGCCTCACGGGCGCCTTTCCTAAATTGAAAAGGCGCCCGTTTTGTCGTCGGAGGAAAATAAAGAAAGGTCTAATGTTGGCATGGAGTCGAGTTTTGCGCAGAGGTTTTTTAAACCGAAATGTTAATTAAGCAAAGTTTATTTTTCATGCATTGTCTTACGGCATTTTTCAAGTCAAGCGGAGTTTAAAGCATTTTTTTGTTTTTAAGCATTATCTTGAGACAATTTTGGTCAGATAAAAACTTATGCCATTTTTTGTTTTTAGTCATTACTTGCGTCTTTTAAATCAAGCGAATTAAAACGGAGCGTTTGCTGATTTGGTATTGCCGTATCAGCCTTTTGTAAACCGGGCGGGCTTAACCGCAACGCTTAAAATTCCGCGGTAATTTTGCCCGTATATTTTGCGGCGAAAATTTTTAATATTTTAGCCGGTTTGGAGAAAGTTTTATTTTACGGGAGGGTCAGACCTTTGTAGAGGCTTTGACGAGGCGCCCGGGCGGGGTGAGCTTGCAGTGCGACATAAGCCAGTTTATCGTGTCGGCGATGGATTCAGCCAAAGGGCGGGGCTTGAAGCCCAAAATGTTCGCCGCCTTGGAGTGGTCGAACCGCGAGCCGCTTTGCACGACCGACAGGCTGTAGGCGGTGTAGAGCGGGCGCGCCTTGCGCATTTTGTAGTAAAGCTCGAAGATGGGCGTGAACATATAGGCGAACCACATTGGCAGGACGGTTTTGATAGGCTTGACGCCCGTAAGCCGCGACGCGTAGTCGCAGACGGATTTGATTTCGCAATACTCGTTGGACAGAATGAAGGTTTCGCCCGTGACGGGGGAGTCGGCCGCTTTTATGCAGGCCGAGGCCACGTCGCGCACGTCCACAATGTCGTAGCCGCCGCGCACCACGGCGCGAAGCTTGCCCGTCAAAAAATCCCTGAGAAGAGATACCAGATGGTTGCGCCCGCTGTCGAAGGGGCCTATTATGCCGCTGGGGAAAACTATGTTGGCTTTAAGCCCTTTTTGCATTGCGTCCAAAACCGCGCGCGTTGCCATAGCCTTGCTTTTGGCGTAGCCTCCCGACACCTTTTTGGGGCTGATATCGGTTGTTTCCGCGACGATTTCGCCCTTTTTGCCTTCGGGGATTGCGTGCACGGAGGACACGTAAACGAGCTTGGCGTTGCGCCTCAGGCACATTTCGACGATGTTTTTTGTGCCCTCGACATTGACGGAGAGAAGCTTTGGATTGACTTTGTTTTCGATGGAAACTATGCCCGCGGTGTGTATGACGGTTATTTCGCCCTCGGCGTCGAAAATCGATTCAAGCGAGCCGATGTCGGAAATGTCGCCCGTGAATATTTCGGCCTTGGAAAAAGCCGACGGGCTTATAGACGGTTTTTCGTTTTGAAGCACGAGCGCGCGCACTTTTTTGTTTTGGGCAAGCAAATCGGTAACGACTGTGCTTCCCACGTGCCCGAAAGCGCCCGTAACTATATATGTTGTCATAATTTTTTCGCCTCCTTATTTTAGAGTATTGGCCTGGTTTTATTTCAATTTACGAGTTTTAAAAAATAAAGGACATTCTATTACTTTATTCTATTATCCACGGCGCGTGTGTATATTTTATGACCGTTTAATAAAATATTTATGCAAGAACTAGGCGAAACATGGGCTTTATTGTTAGTTGTCAAAAAGGCGGGAAGAAGGTATAATACAATAAAATGAAAATTATCAACCTTTTGTCGGGCAGCAAGGGCAACTGCACGCTTGTTATGAGCGGGGGCGGGAACCTTTTGATTGACTGCGGCAGCACATATACTAAAATAAAGGAACAGCTTGGGAAGGCAGGCTTAAGCTTCGGCGACATCGGCGGAGTGCTGGTTACGCACTCGCATATCGACCACGTTTCGGCGCTGCCCGTGGCAATGCGCAAAAACCCGTTTTTGAAGGTATACGTCCACAAGGACGGCGCGAGGGAGCTGTTTGAAAGGACGCTGGCGGAGGCGGAGCTGTTTGAGGATAAATTCGAGGCGGGGGGCATAGAGGTGCAAACCTACCGCTGCCACCACGACGCGTCGTG
>DAITPX010000099.1:0-5444 GCA_036833365.1 Clostridia bacterium
AAAGCCTTATCGAAAGCATCAACTTCATGACGATACCAAATTCCGTCACCCATTTGTCGTGCAGCGTCGGCGCCGCGGTCTACACAAAAGACGGCGCGAATTTTGAAGAGCTTTACTGCAGCGCGGACAAAGCGCTCTATAAAGCTAAAAAAATCAAAAATACCTACCTGTTTTTTTCTCCCGACGACATAGAAATGACCCGCGGCGCGCACGAGCATGTGTCGATAACGCTGCCCGACTATATCGAACCTTACGAAAACGACGACGACGGCCTCGACGACCCGTCCGAGGCGTAATCTCAAGCCAAAGCGCCTTTGTATTTTCGCCGAGTTAATTAACATTGTCGGATAAATTATGGTATAATATTTCTAACTAATAGCAAGACAACCTATAGGATAAAATGCGACGGAGCAGTTAATGATTATCGATATTAAGGGAAACCTGCACGATAAGCGCGTTTTGAGCTTAATTTCCCACAGCCAATATATGCCGACAAAAGAAAAGCTGAACAGCCTCGCCGATAGATTTGAATCGGACGAGGATATTTTTGCGTTTGCGTGCGTTTGCGACAATTTTGTGGGCGGCGTAATCGTCCTTAAACGTACAGCCCGCGGCGAGTTTGAGATAAAGAGCATCGCCGCCGACCCGACGCGCCGAAACAAAGGAATCGCTTCAAAACTCGTCCGTTATGCCGCCGACACGCTGAAATGCAAAAGCATCGTTGCCGAAACGGACGACGACGCGGTCGGATTCTACCGCAAATGCGGGTTTGAAATAGTAACTTTAGGTGAGAAATATCCGGATATAGTCCGTTATCTCTGCACCTTAAAACCGTGATATGTCTTATTTTTTATATTATTTTTTACCCGTTGCTTAAAAAATTATCCAAATTAAAATACTTTATTTTAAATAAAAAACGCGAAACTCCGCGTCAACAAATTTTTGTACTTAAAAATGTGGCTTTTGCCGCAAACAACCTCGCCCGAGCGATTCGTGCAACAAAAGCGTAAACAAACGCTAAAATTCGTTTTATATATGTCGATTTTTATATAAGATTGCTTAAAACCCAATCAGATAGAATTCAGCGTTTAGGCCGCCGTTTTTAATCCCCCTTTAAAATGCCTTCGCTGACGGCGTGGAGCATTATGTCCGCGCTTTTAAGGTTTGTAGCCAAAGGTATGCCCTGCACGTCGCAAAGCCTCAGGAGGGCGGAAACATCGGGCTCGTGCGGCTGCGCTGTGAGCGGGTCTCGCAAAAAAATCACCAAATCCAGCTTGTCGTCGGCCAGCATCGAGCCTATCTGCTGGTCGCCGCCTAACGGACCGCTTTTCATGCAATGTACCGAAAGCCCCGTTTCTTCCATAATCAGCCTGCCCGTCGTGCCAGTCGCGAACAAATCGTGCTTGGCCAAAACATCGCGGTATTTTTTAGCAAGCGTCATCATGTCGGGTTTTTTCTTGTCGTGCGCAATAAGTGCGATTTTCATTTTTATTCTCCTTTTTTACATAGGTTTCCATATCAGCCAGACCAGCAAGTACCCCGAAATAACCGCCGCAAGTGTAAAGGGCACGCCGATTTTGAAAAAGTCTTTGTTTTTTACCTCGTAACCGTTTTTGCGCAAAATCCCTATAGCCGCGATATTGGCGCTTGCGCCCACTGGGGTGAGGTTGCCTCCCAGGGTCGCCCCTACCAAGAGTCCGAAATAAAGCAGTCTGGGGTCTATCGCCAAGGCCGCCGCAAGCGACGTAACAACCGGCAACATTGTGGCGACGTAAGGGATATTGTCGATAAAGGCGCTCAAAATCACGCTGGCCCAAACGATAATAGTATATGTCAAAAAGACGCTTCCGCCGCCCAGCGACGCAATCGCGCCGCTTATGCGGTCGATAATTCCAACCTCGCTTATGCCCGCAATCACCACAAACAAGCTCATCAACAGCAGCAAGGTGAAAAAGTCTATGTCGCCGAAAGCTTTTTTGGCGGCGCCGAAGTTTTTTTGCCGCGCAATTTCATATATAAGCGCTATCAAAAACACACCGAAGCATATAATGCCGTTGGTTATGTCCTGCCCGCCGACGATTAGTACAAAGTTCTCAAAGAACGACGCGATAATAAGCAGAACGATAGTTGCCGCCATAGCGATTGTGGGAAAATAATCTGTTACTTCGGTTCTATCCATGCTTTGCACGGGCTGGGTTTCTTTCCGGAAAATTAAAAGCAAAATCAATAGCGAAACAACCGCCCCCGCCTGCGTTATGAAAAACATGCTGATTTTGCCGTCCATTATGAAAAAGTCGACAAAATTCATGCCCGCCTCAGCACCTGTCATTATGCTTGTAGTGTCGCCGACAAGCGTCGCCGCACCCTGTAGATTGCTGGAAACGGCTATCGCTATAAGGCTCGGCACGGGGCTGATACCGAGTTTTTTGCATATCGTAAGCGCAACGGGCGCAATCATGAGCACCGTCGCGACATTATCCACAAACGCCGACACAATCCCCGCAAAAAGCGCCAGCGCGCAAATCGTCCACTTAACGTTGCGCGTTTTGCTTATTATAAAATCCGCCATTTTCGCGGGCATTTTGCTTTCGATAAACAGTGAAACCGTACCCATTGTGCCGCCTATCATGAGCAAAACGTTCCAGTTTATCGCGGTCAAAACTTTTGTATAATTAAGTATGCCGCAGGCAACAAAAACGATGGCGGTGCCCAAAGCGATATAAGCCCTGTATTTTTGGAACGTCAAAAGCAGCACGTACATTGCCAAAAACAAAACGAGAGCCACTATTTCCCATTTTCCCCACATAAAAACCTCTCTTTAGAGTATCGCCGACATACGCCTTTTTTTTCGCCTGCCGGCATTATTTTTTTATTTTTCTTAACACCTCTAAGCCACTGCAAACCAAAGGCGTTCCGTCTTTGTCTGCAAAAGCCGCCGCGGATGGCAACGGACATTTCTTTGCCCTACCCGCCGCTTTTCGGTGCGAAACGCTTTGCCGCGGCAATACGTTTATTATAATGCCGCGGCTGACGCCCGCTCCGTTTCGGCGCCGATACTTGAAAAATTTCCTTTGGCGTTATTTGCACAAAGATTTGAGTTCTTCCAAAGTTTCCTTAAAAGATTTTGCGACGATTTCAAAAGGCCCGCTTGTCGTAAGGTCAACCCCCGCGACCTTAAGCTCACTGACGGGGTCTTCGCTGCATCCCATGGAAAGGAACTGCTTGTATTTTTTGACGGCGGGCGCGCCTTCCTTCAAAATCTTCTGGGCTATGCTTATGGCGCTTATGATGCCGGTCGCATATTTGTAAACGTAAAACGCGCGATAAAAGTGCGGAATACGGCTCCATTCGTACTTGATCTGCTCGTTGTGCAAGACCTCTTTTCCGTAATATTTTTTGTTGAGGGCATAGTATTTTTCGCTGAGCAGTTCCGCAGACAAGGGCTCTCCCTTTTCCGCCAAGTCGTGCGCCACGGCTTCGAATTCGGCGAACATCGTCTGGCGGTACATAGTGGTTCGTATCATGTCGAGATAGTAAGAAAGCAGGTATTTTCTGACGTTTACGTCCTTTACCGTTTTGAGCAGGTACCTGAGCAGCAGTACTTCGTTGCAGGTGCTTGCGACCTCGGCCACAAAAATTTTGTAGTTGTATTTGGCGTAAGGCTGGCCGCCGCTGAAATAACTGTGCATGCTGTGACCCAGCTCGTGAGCAATCGTGAAAATATCGCCCGTTGTTTTTTGGTAATTGAGCATGACGTAAGGGTGCACTCCGAAAACTCCGAGCGAAAATGCCCCGCTGCGCTTTGTGGGCGTTTCGTGCACGTCAATCCACCTTTCGTTTTTGGCGCGCTTGAGCAGGTCGAGATAATCATTGCCCAAAGGCTCCAATCCTTTCAATACGTATTCGAAAGCCTCCTCATATTCGCAGGCGATGTCCGCGTCCTTAATCAGCGGCACGTGAAGGTCGTACATATTGAGCTCTTTGACGCCCAAAATCTTTTTGCGCAGCCCCACATATTCGTGCAGCGGCTCGAGCGAAGCGTCGACGCTTTTGATAAGATTGTCGTAAACTTTTTTGTCCACGTCCTCGTAAAACAGCGACGATTCCATCGCGGTCTTAAATTTTCTCGCCTTAGCGTTGAAAATGTCTTTTTTGACGCTGCCCTCGTAAATCGCGGCAAGCGTGTTGATTATATCGGTATAGCCCTTGTAATAACGCTCGAACGCCGCTTTTCTGACGTTTTGGTCGGGGTTTTGCAAATATATGGAATACGCCCCGTGCGACAGCTTGACTTCCTTGCCGTCCACCGTTATCGAGCCGAAATCTATGTCGCCGCTGTCCAGTCGGTTGAAAATTTCCTGAAAATACCTTCCGAAATCCCCCGCCATGGCAAGGAGCGTTTCTTCCTTTTCCGACAGGATATGGGCCTTGCCGTCGCGCAGGTGCTTCAACGTCTCGGTGTAATCGCTAAAGTCGGGGTCTGCAATCATTTTGTCAAACTGCTCGTCGGAAAGCTTGCTCATTTCGGGGTCAATAAACGCCAGCTTTTGGGTGAACTCAGTGTAAAGCGTCATGATTTTGCCGTAACGCGTTTGCGCCCCGCTGTCCTTGCTGTCCTCGCAGTAGTTCATAAAAGCGTAGCCGTCCAGGTGCTCCAAAACCTTCATAACCTCGTCTAGCTTTTTGTACATCTCCAAAATGGTTTTGGGGTTGTCAAGCTTGTTTTTAAAAACTTCGAAGTCCCCCGTTTTTTTGGAAACCTCGTCGAAGGTTTTGTCCCAGTCGCCGACAGTGGGGAACAAGTCGCCCAAATTCCATTTGTAGTTTTCGGGAATTTCCTTTCTGTTTGTGTAAGCCATATTTTATTTTTCTCCTTTTTTATTCGCAGATTTTTTTATCAGTTAACAGTCTTATACCAAAATGCGGTTTATAGACTTTACCGGCTATAAACTAGAATTCAGGTTTTTGAGGTATTTGGCAAAATCCTCGCCCAATTTTTTGTCCCTCAGGCAAAACTCGACGGTGGCCTCGACATAACCCAGCTTGTCGCCCAGGTCGTAGCGTTTGCCCTCGAAGTCGTACGCCATAATCCCGCGCTCCTTCGCCTCGAGGTTGAGGCTGTCGGTGAATTGCAGTTCGCCGTTGGGCGCTACCTTGGTGCGGCGGATGAAGTCGTAAAAATCTCCCGCTATAATATACCTGCCGAGCGGCGCCAAAAGGCTTTTTATCTGACCGGCGGTTTTGGGCTTCTCGATAACGCTGCGGATAAGGTGGCTTCTTCCCTCGCTTTCAACCACGTCGCAGGAAGCGTATTTGCTTATCGCTTCCCTCGTTACCGTCTGCACGCCCAAAACGCTCTTGCCGTATTTTTCGTAGCAGCCCGCAAGCTGAGCGGTGACAGGCACCGCCGAAACTATCGCGTCGTCGCCGTTGAGCACCGCTAC
>DAITPX010000100.1:0-5416 GCA_036833365.1 Clostridia bacterium
ATCACATCGTCTTTGGACATCAATTACCTCCGTTTTCGTTAAACGCCCTCAAAGCGCTTTTAAGCTCGCTGTCAAACACTTTCTTCTTTTCCGTCAGTTTTTGTTTTATCGGTTCCAGTACTGCCCCGTTGCTTTTGACGTGCTTGACGTTTTTCTTTTTGGGATTGGCCAGTTTTCTTACGTTGCCGTCGCATATCCAGACGAATTCTTCGGTGCTGTCCACCACGACGTAATACTTGCCGCTGTCCCTGCCTTTTTTGGAGTAAACCACACAACCTATTTGTAATCGGTCATCCATTCTATTTGCTCCTTGATTTATAATGACAATATGTCATATCCGTCCGCCGTCACCGCGACGGTGTTTTCATAATGCGCAGAAACCGCTCCGTCCTCGGTGCGTACAGTCCAGCCGTCGGCGTCGAAAACCACCTTGTGAGTACCCATATTTATCATCGGCTCGATGGCGATTACCATTCCCTCCTCGAGGCGCATCCCTCTGCCCCTGACGCCGTAATTCGGCACATCAGGCGATTCGTGCATTTCCCTTCCGATTCCGTGGCCGACCATCTCGCGCACCACTCCGTAACCGAAGCTCTCCGCGTGCCTCTGAACCGCCGCGCCGATGTCGCCCAGTCTTGCCAATGGCCTAACCGTCTTAACGGCCTCGAAAAAGCACTGTTTGGTCTCGTCTATCAGCTGCTGCTTAAATTTGTCGATTTTTCCTATTCCTACCGTCCGCGCCGCGTCGCCGTGCCAGCCGTCCTTTACGGCTCCCACGTCGAAGCTCACTACGTCGCCTTCGCGGAGAAATTGTTTTTTATTGGGAATCCCGTGCACTACCACGTCGTTAACCGACACGCATATGCTTGCGGGAAAGCCGTGGTACCCCAAAAACGAAGGCTTCGCGCCCTGCGAAACGATATACTCGTAAGCCGATTTATCCAGCTCGTAGGTCGTCATTCCCTCTTTTGCCTTTTCGCAAAGCAATTCGAGGGTGTCGCGCACTATACGGCTGGATTTTCTCATAAGTTCGATTTGTTCCCGAGTTTTGACCGTAATCATCTAAATCGCCTCGATTATTTTCGAGTAAACCGCGTCCGGGCCGCCCTCGGCGCCGATGTTGACCAGCTTGCCCTTTTTAGAATAATATTCCACCAAAGGCTTGGTCGCGTTTTCATACGCCTCGAAGCGTATCGCCACCGACTGGGGGTTGTCGTCGTCGCGGACTGTCAGGTTTCCCCCGCACTTAACGCAAACCCTTGCACCGCCGATAAGCCCCGCATCATATACCGCCCCGCAATGGGAGCAGGTACGCCTTGCCGTTATACGCCTGACTGCGGTTTCCCGTTCTATGGACAAATTGATTACCGCATCGATGTCGTGGTGCAGGTCGAGAGCCTCGGCCTGAGGCAACGTCCGCGGAAAACCGTCCAGCACAAACCCTTTTTTGCAGTCCGGCTGCGCCAGCCTTTGGCGCACCATTTCTATTGTTATTTCGTCCGAAACAAGCTGCCCTTTTGCAATTATATCTCTTACCGCTATCCCCAGCGGGGTATTTTCGCTCATATTTTCGCGAAAGATGTCCCCTGTCGAGATATGCGGAACTTTAAAGTAACCTACCAGTTTTTTTGCTTGGGTGCCTTTGCCCGAACCGGGGGCGCCCAGCATGATTATTTTCATTTCAAAAAGCCTTTATAATGGCGCATCATTATCTGATTTTCCAAAGACTTGTCAAACTCCAGCGCGACCGATACGATAATCAGCATTCCCGTTGAGGAAAACGCATTTAGTAGGGCGCTGTTGGAGGTGACGATTCCGAAAATCAATGACGGCACCAACGCGATGATCGCCAAAAATACCGCACCCCACAAAGTAATACGAGATACTACTCTCTGTAGGTATTCGCTGGTTTCGCGGCCCGGCCTGATCCCGGGTATGAAACCTCCGTTCTGTTGCAAATTCTTGCCGATTTCTATCGGGTTGAAAGAAATCTGCGAGTAGAAGTACGCAAAACCGAATATGAGCAATGACAGCAATACCGTGTACACTGTCGTGCCTATCCAGTCGTGCGCCGTGTTTCCCGCGCTTTGGCTGGTCATATAAGTAGTCCACCATGTCGCAAACGGCGTGCCAGGCCAGAACGTCTGAACCAGCATCGGAATAAACGACAAGAGAGCGAACGCGAAAATCAGCGGCAGAACGCCCGACGCGTTAACCCTGACCGGGATATACGTCGATTGCCCGCCGTACATCTTGTTGCCCTTGACCTGTTTTGCGTATTGAACCTTAACACGCCTTTCGGCTCCGTCCACCCAAACGATAAACGCGAAGATAACCGCCGCCACAAGCACAAACCCGATAACCTCCCAGCCGCCGCCGGCAGTCCAGCCGTTTTCCGCTACGCTGCCGAAAACGTTAAGAATGCTCGTGCCCGCAGTGGACAAAATGCCTACGAAAATCAGCATGGAAATACCGTTGCTTACGCCGTATTCGGTTATGCGTTCGCCTATCCACATCGTGAGCATGCTGCCCGCCACTAAAATTATAGTGCTGAAAGCGAACACGACCCATTTGGGAAGCTCGAACCTGGCGCCGATAAGCGTAGTGTCGATAAAGTTGCTCGTCGATGTGCTCGAGTTGTCGAAAGTCACCATAATGCCGATTGCGCTCACAATCGCCAAAGCCAAAGTGAGGTAACGCGTGATTTTTTCGATTTTCTTCCTGCCTTCGTCGCCTTCCTTGCTCATTCTTTCCAAAGCGGGGATAGCCACGGTAAGCAGCTGCATAATAATGGACGCGTTGATGTACGGGCTTATGCCCACCGCAAACAAGGTGCCTTGCGACAATGCCGAACCCGTTATGGCGTTCAAAATCGACAGGAGCGAGCCTTCGCCAAGCATGGCCGCGTCGACGTTGATGCCCGGAACGGGTATGAAGCATCCCAATCGGTAAATAAACACGAAAAGGATTGTCATCAAAATCTTGTTGCGTACTTCCTTTACTTTAAAGGCGTTTTTAAAGGTTTGAAACATTATTAAAGTACCTCGATTGTTCCCCCTGCCGCCTCGATAGCTTTTTTGGCAGAGTCAGAAAATTTGTGCGCCTTAACGACAAGCTTCTTTGTCAGCGTGCCTTTTCCCAAAACCTTAATGCCGGCGAAATTTTTGATATTGACAATTCCGGCCTCGCAAAGGACCTCGGGAGTCACGGACGCGCCGTCTTCGAAATTGTTGAGTTGTTCCAAGTTTATTATAGCATAGATTGTCGCGAATTGGTTTTTAAATCCGTGTTTCGGCGTACGCCTTGCCAGAGGGGTCTGCCCGCCCTCGAAACCGGGGCGTACCCCTCCGCCGCTGCGGGCCCATTGCCCTTTATGTCCTTTCGTGCTGGTCTTGCCGTGTCCCGAGCCTATTCCGCGTCCCAGACGCTTCGTGGTCCTGACCGAGCCTTCCGCCGGAGCAATTGTGTGTATTCTCATAAAAAACCTGCCTCCTTATAGTTCCTGAACTTCGACAAGGTGCCTTACCTTAAAGAGCATCCCGCGGATTGCCGGATTGTCCTTAAATACCTTTGAATCGCGGATTTTTTTCAATCCCAGCGCTTCGACGGTCTTTTGCTGGTCGTCCAGACACGCGATAGTGCTTTTTATCAAAGTGACTTTTATCTGCTTTTTGCCTTGTTTGTAGGGGCTTTCGCCTTTTTTGAAGTTAGCATTGTGAAGAGGCTTACGGGATTTTACAATGTACTTGCCGTTAACGTACAAAACCTCGTCTTTTTTCTTTGTAGCCATTTATTGTAAAACCTCCTTAAAGCTGCTCTACTGTTTTGCCGCGGATAGCCGCTATCTGTTCGGCGGTCCTGAGCTGTTTCAGCCCCGCCAAAGTGGCCCTCACACAGTTGACGGGAGTGCTGCTGCCGTACGACTTCGTCCTGATGTCCTTTACCCCCGCGGCTTCCAGCACGTTGCGGACCGCTCCGCCCGCGATAACTCCGGTACCTACCTGCGCGGGAAGGAGAAGCACGTGCCCCCTGCCGAATTTGCCGACCGCTCCGTGGGGAATCGTCGTCCCCTTCAGGGCGATTTCCGTCATAGCTGCCTTTGCCCTTTGCGTGGCTTTCTCTATGGCCTGCGGAACCTCGGCGGCCTTGCCGGTGCCGATTCCCACCTTGCCGTTGCCGTCGCCGACTACCACCAGCGCGGTAAAGCGCATGGTTCTGCCGCCCTTTACGACCTTGGTTACGCGGTTTATCGCCACAAGCTTCTTAATAAGCCCGTCGTCTTCCTTTTGTTCGCGGTCGCGGCGGTGATTTCTGCCGCCCTTGCGGTCGCCCTGCGGAGGGCGGTCGCCTTGGCGCCTGTCGTTATTGTAGCTGCGCCTTGCCGGGCGTTCGGCTGCTGCGGGCTGGGCTGCTTGGTTTTGCTCGGGAGCGGCGGCCTGAGCGGCCGTTTCGTTGACTTCTTTTACGTTTTGTTCGTTCATATCTAAGCTCCTCCCCTAAAACTTCAGTCCGGCGTTTCTCGCGCCGTCCGCCAGCGCCTGCACGCGCCCCGTGTAAATATATCCGCCCCTGTCGAACACCACTTCCTTGATGCCGATTTCTAGCGCTTTTTTGGCTATCGTCTCGCCCACCGTTTTGGCGGCGTCGGTTTTGTTTTTGCCGTTAAGCTCCGACTTAAGCGCGAAGCTCGAGGCCGAAGCCAAAGTCTTTCCGTTGATGTCGTCGATAATCTGCGCGTAAATATACCTCGTGCTGCGGTAGACGTTCAAGCGGGGACGAACAGTCGTGCCGAACACGTTTTTACGTACACGTTCGTGGCGTATTCTCCTGTCGGCGTTTTTATCAATTTTTGTAATCATCTAACATATACCCCCTTACTTGCCTGCCTTCTTGCCTTCTTTAAGGATAACGGGGTCTTCCTTATACCTGACGCCGTATCCGTGATAAGGCTCTATGCTGCGTTTGGCTTTGATGTTGGCGGCGACCTGTCCTACAAGCTCCTTGTCTATCCCGCTGACGGTGATTTCCGTCTGCGAGGGGCAGGCAAAAGCGATGCCCTGCGGCGCCGTCATTTCGACCGGATGGCTGAAGCCGATGTTGAGCACCAGCTTATTGCCGTTTACCTGCGCCTTATAGCCTATCCCGAATATAATGAGCGAACGCGTGAAGCCGTGCGTGACGCCTTTTACCATATTGTTTACAAGCGCCCTGTAAAGCCCGTGCTTGCTGCGGATTTCTTTTTGGTCGCTCTCGCGCGAAAAAACGATATGCCCGTTTTCGACCTTGCAGCTTATGTCGGTGCCGATATCTTGCGATAAAGTCCCCTTGGGCCCCTTCACGGTAACAACCGTGCCTTCCAGCTTAACGTCCACACCTGACGGGATTGCAATCGGTGCTCTGCCTATTCTTGACATAA
>DAITPX010000101.1:0-2162 GCA_036833365.1 Clostridia bacterium
GAGCAAAACAGCGCATCCCGCCATAATAATCGCCCTTGTCGCCGTCGCAACAAACCCCACTATGTATCCGTAAAACAAAACGGGCAAGAACACCGCGAACGGCGCGGCCAAGCGCGGCAGTTTGAGCCTTTTAGCCAAAAAGGAAAATACCGCTACTATAAAAGCGATATGAAGCCCGCTGACCGAAAAAATATGCGCTATGCCCGTTCGCCTGAACGCCTCTTTGTCTTCGGTATTTACCCTGACGCGACTGCCCAGCACGAGCGAAGTCGCTATTTCGGCGTTTTCGGCATCCATATTGGCGGAAATTCGGGTTTTAATGAATCCGGCGATTTTTTCTCTAAGCGTGGGCTCGGCCTCGCCGAAAGCGACACCCCGTACGTCGGAAGCGCGGTAAAAATTGCGGTTTTTATACGCGAAAGTATCCACGCCGTCGCGGAATATATTTATCGCCGTCACGTCCGCCGTCATTGTGACATAAGCGCCGACCTGAATGTCATTGCCCTTTTCGTTTACAAAAAAAGTCAAATTACCCTCGAGATTTTTTTCTCCGCTTTCGTTTTCGACCCGCGCGTCCCTCAAAACGACAAGCCAATAGTCGCCGTAATCGACGGACTCGCCGCTGACGTAACCGCTGACTTCGGCGTCGCCGAAAAATTCCTGCCGCACGTCGCTATGGAATTTTTCAACCTGCACGCCGATAACGCCCGCCGCCAAAAACACTGCGCAAAGTATAAAAACAGCCAAAAGCTTTTTTTTGAAAACCAAAACCAAAATCAAAGCCAGCAGCAAAACCGAAAAAGCGGAAATTAGCGCGCCGTAAAGCCCTGCCGCTGCGGCATAGCCTAACAATATACCGCACATCAAGCTGAGCGCGGATACTAACGCGGGCCTAAAATTCATCAGTTTTTTCATAGGCTTCTCCAAAAGGGATCGGTTTTTTGTCGAAAAGTTTGGTTTTATTAAGTTTATCATAAATAAAGCGCGTTTTCAATTATAACTTTAATTTAATAAAAATTAAAAAGCGCCC
The DNA here is from genome assembly GCA_036833365.1 of Clostridia bacterium. GTDB lineage: Bacteria > Bacillota > Clostridia > Christensenellales > CAG-314 > JAQUSX01. The sequence goes on from DAITPX010000101.1 coordinate 1,031, forward strand.
GTCTGAGAGCGTTTTTTGAAACTTATTTATAAAACTTTATGTATAGTAATTTTAAGGCGCTTTAATTAAAATTTGAAATATTCGCCCGCAATAAAAAGACATAGAAATAAATTTTCCGTCCTTATTTCGTTAAAAATCTACAAAATACGTCCCCCTGTTTCACGGCACTTTTTGCGTGGCTATTATATCGACACCCAAGCCGAGCGCGTTTTTTACGATTACGTCGCCTATTTCAACCGGTTTTGCCGCCTTTGCTCCCGATATGATTTTCAGTACGTCGAAAATACGGTTTTTAGGCACGGGCGCGGAGGTTTTTACAGACAAAACTCCACCGCCGTCAAGCCCGACCAGCGAAGTGACGGTGCGCATCGGCAGAGTGAATTCCTGTTTGCCGTAAATTTCGCCTCTTTTGCAGGTGTTGCCCGTGACGACGATTTCGCCGCCTTTTTCTTCGACCGTAAGGCTGCAGCCCATCGGGCAGTTAATGCAAGTCAATTTCATTCGTATATCTCCAAGCCTATTTTGTTTCCAGGCCTATAAAAATATCATCGGTAATGTCTTTTTTGTTGAGAGTTACGCTTTCCATTTCGCCCGGCGCCATAACAAGGCGCTTTTTTTCGTACAGAACTTTATCCCCCGAAACCACCGTAACTTTTGGGGATTTATAAACGTTGTCCGCGCGGAAAAAAATCTTGGCGCTGCCTTCGCCTTTCACTATTTTTTGTGGAAGCGCGTAGCTTATGCCCGATTTGGGCAGTATGTTTACGCTTTCGCCCGAGGGCAGCTCGCCGCGGCTAAACAACGCCGCGCTTTTGCCCGCCAAAATACTTTCGGCGGTAACGTTGTCCACAAGGTCGTGCGCATGCAGGACGTTGCCGCAGGCAAAAATCCCTTTTATGCTCGTCTGACAAAAGTCATTGACCACGGCGCCGCCAGTTTTTGGGTGAAAATCCATGCCGATGTCGGCGACCAAATCGATTTCGGGTATAAGCCCCACCGAAAGCAGCAGCGCGTCGCATTCGACGAATTGTTTTGTGGATTCGATTATGTTGAGTTTTTCGTCGACTTTGGCGACAACCACACCCGTAACGCGCTCTTTCCCTTTGATTTCGGCGACCGTCGTGGAAAAATG
>DAITPX010000101.1:2172-5292 GCA_036833365.1 Clostridia bacterium
CGAGGCACTGCGCGATATTGCGTTTAAGCCCGCTCGAGTACGGCATAATTTCGCAGACCATTACTACCTTGGCGCCCTCGAAGGTCATGCGCCGCGCCATAATAAGGCCTATGTCGCCGCTGCCCAAAATCACGACCTTTTTGCCCGTCAGGTACCCGTCGACGTTGGCCAGCCGCTGCGCCAGCCCCGCCGTCCATACTCCTGAGGGACGTTCCCCGGGGATTGATATCGCTCCCGCGGTGCGCTCCCTGCAACCCATAGCCAAAACCACCGCCGCGGCGTCTATCTGCAAAACCTCCTTGCCCGCGCTCACCACGGTAAGGCGGTTGCCTTTCGTTAATTTCGTCACAAAGCTGTCTGTCAGAACGTCTATCCCGAGGCTTTCGACCTCGCTTACAAATCTCGCCGCGTATTCGGGGCCGGTCAGCTCCTCTCCGAAATAATGCAGCCCGAAGCCGTTGTGTATGCACTGGTTTAAAATGCCGCCCAAACGCGTGTCGCGCTCGATTATGAGGGTTTTCGCCCCGTTTTTATGCGCCGAAGCCGCGGCCGCCATTCCCGCAGGGCCGCCGCCTATTACCGCTACGTCGTATTTCATAGGCCCTCCTTTATCTTGCAAACGGCTATTTCGCTTCCTTTGCCCTTTTTGGTGATACATTCGAAAGGAATATCCAGCCTTTTACTCATAATTTCCATAAGCCTCGGGGTGCAAAACCCTCCCTGGCACCGCCCCATACCCACGCGTACGCGCCGCTTAAGCGCGTCCAGCGAGCGGGGCTTCAAGGGGCTGTCAAGCGCCGCAAAAATTTCACCCTCCGTCACCTTTTCGCACCTGCACACGATTTTAGAGTAGGCGGAGTCTTTGGCGATAAGCGCGTTCCATTCGCCTATACCCATTTCACGCGTAACGGGCGGTATAGGCCGCGGCGCCGTTTTTGCCTTTTTACCCAAAACCAATCCCGTTTGCGGGATAAGCTCCTCCGCCACATGCTTTGCTATTGCAGGAGCGGCGGTAAGCCCTGGCGAGCAAATGCCGGCAAGCGTAACAAGCGAGCCCTCGCGGCGGATAACGAAATCCTCGCCTACAATCACCCTCAAACCCGAAAAGACCCTAATGGTTTTGCCGAAATTTATATTTTTGATTATCCTCTTTGACTGCTCTTTTATATATTGTATTCCTTCCCGCGTCGTGGCCGTTTCTTCTGCGCTTTTTACGGGAATTGCCGTCGGGCCCGCAATAACATTGCCGTCGGCTGTAGGTGAAACCAAACAGCCCTTGCCCCTTTCGTCGGGCAGCGGAAAACACGTATGGATGTATTTTTTGCGTTCGACGTTGTCTAAAACAATATAATCCCCGCGGACGAATTCGTCCTCAAAATCCTCGCCGCCGCACATTTTGTTGACCGTCCTCGCGCCCGCGCCCGCGGCGTTGACTAAAACGCGCGTTTCGAACGCGCCTTTTTCCGTATGGATGCGGTAACCGAAAGCTGTCTTTTCGATGTTCTCCGCCGCGCATTCAAATTCGAATTTCACTCCGTTGACCGCGGCAAACTCCGCCAGCGCGACCGTCATTTCATAAGGGGAAACTATGCTTGCCGTAGGGGCAAACAACCCGTAGGCAACTTCGTCGGCGACAAAGGGCTCGGCTTTGACCAGCTTGTCCCGACCGAAAATTTCCAGCCCCTCCACGCCGTTTGCCGCGCCCCTCTCGGCAAGCTTTTCCAACGCCGGCAAACCGCCGCTATTAGCCAATACCAGCGAGCCTATATTTTGAAAAGGCACGCCAAGTTCCTTGGCAAGCGATGGGTATATTTTGTTTCCCTCAAGGTTGAACCGCGCCTTGAGCGTGCAGGGCAGAGCGTCATAGCCCGCGTGCACAATGCCGCTGTTCGCCTTGGACGCGCCGCCCGCGACGTCGTCACTTTTTTCCAAAAGAGCGACGGCCAATTTATATTTCGAAAGTTCTCTCGCGACGGCGCAGCCAACGACCCCGCCGCCAATAATCACAACGTCATACATCAAATATTTTTTTCCTTATAAAAGAATTTTCCATAATTATAGCAAACCGCGCCGATAAAGTAAACCGTTTGAAAAACCGCGCGAAAACTTCTATACGCTATAGTTTTAAAGCTTTTAGCAGAAAATTTTAGCTTATTCCGTTAGTTTTAAGCGAATTGAAAAATAGCGCCAAACAAAAGTTAGCTGTCAACCGATAATATTTTTTTAATTCTGGATTTTTTGATTTATGAAATAAACGGTAAAATCTGATACATTAAAAATCTATTTAAAAAAATAAAAAATCTCCCTATTCGGAGATTTCCGTTTAAACTCAAAATAATTTATCCGAACGGTATAAATTAAACGAAAAACTATAAAAAAATCCCGCCTTTGCCGTCTTTTCGCCCGTTCAACCTGAACTCAATCAGGTGGGTAACTAGCCCTCATTTTTTGTCTTCCACCGGAAAATATTTTCTCTAACTTCCTGTTCGGAAGCCGTCGAGGCCTGACATATTAGAGCGGACATCGTTCCCTTCTCTTTTCTGTGGTTGACGCATAATGCGAAAATAACGCACAAGGCAGGACACAGTTTATTATAGCCTATTTCTTGTTTCTTACAAGCAAAATATAGCACATCCGAACAAAAAAATCAACCCCCCAATATTTTCCAATGCAGGCGTTTTTTGTCGATTCTATTTTTCAACAACCGTTTTGTCCAAAATTGAATAATTTTCCGTACGATTTAGAAAGCTATACATCGTTGAAAATTTTTGCGAACGCGCATAATTTTCCCGCTAGGTTTAAGTAAACCGCTTATACGGAAAACTCTCCGATAATAGAACTAACTATTTTAGCATTACTTACCTTTACTAAAATCCAACGCCGCTTCGATAAAGCCCTTAAAAAGCGGGTGCGGCTTATTCGGGCGGCTTTTGAATTCGGGATGGTACTGCACGCCCACAAAAAACGGGCCGCCGCTTAGCTCCACCGTTTCCACAAGCTTACCGTCGGGCGACGTGCCGCTTATGACGAGCCCTTTTTCTTCCAGCGCGCCGCGAAATTCGTTTATAAATTCATAACGATGACGGTGCCGTTCGCTGACGAGAAGCTTGCCGTAGCATT
>DAITPX010000102.1:0-5206 GCA_036833365.1 Clostridia bacterium
ACGACCGCGAACAGATAGTTTTCACCGAGCTTCCCTATCAGGTCAACAAAAGCCGTCTGTTGGAGTCTATTTTAAAGCTCCGCGAAGAAAAAAAGGAACAGCTGGCAGGTATAAGTGAAATTCTCGACGAATCCGACAACGAGGGCATGAGGGGCGTCATCAAGCTCAAGCGCGAGGTCAACGCCAAGGAAATTCTGGAGCTTCTTTTCAAGTACACCGAGCTTCAGGTGACCTTCGGCATAAACATGGTCGCCATTGCCGACGGCAAGCCCCAGCAGATGGGGCTGATGAACATTATTTCCTATTACACCAAATATCAGGAAAAAGTCGTTTTGAACCGCACCAAATTTTTGCTTGCCCAGGCGGAGGAGCGCATTCACATTTTGGAAGGGCTTATCATAGCGGTAACAAATATCGACGAGGTGATAAAGATAATCAAGTCCTCCCAAAGTATCCCCGACGCGCGGCAAAATCTTCGCAAGCGTTTTGACTTAAGCGACCGTCAGGCGCAGGCGGTGCTCGACATCAGGCTGGCGCGCCTGACAAAGCTCGAAATCGAAAATCTTATCGCCGAAAAAGACGGGCTGGAAAAGCAAATAATCCGCTACCGCGAAATTCTTCGCAGCCGCCCCGTGCTTATGCAGGTGATTAAAGACGAGATGGGCGCAATCAAGCGCGTGTATAAGCGCGCGCGGCTGAGCGAAATCGCCGACAAGGACGAGGACATCGTCGTAACAAGCGAAAACGACGTCAAGCCCGTCGAAAAGGTCATGCTAGCCTTGGCGTACGACGGCTCGTTCAAGGCAATCCCGCTCAGAAATTACGGCATGAGCGGGCGGGACGCCACCGATCGCGGCGGTTTTTACGATATTTATACGCAGGTGACGGAGGGCAAAACCGACCAAAAGGTAATGTTTTTTTCCGACAAAGGCAACTGCTTTCAAACGCTTCTGCAAAACGTTCCCCAAGCCAAATACCACGAAAAAGGCTCTACGCTCAGCGGCATTTTCGGCGCCGCCGAGGGAGAACGCGCGGTAAACTTCTTCCTTATGCCCGCCGACGCTATGCCCGAGGGCGAAATACTCATTTTCACTCGGCAGGGCATGGTCAAACGCTCGCCGTGGAGCGAATACGGGCTTATAAAAACGAATTTCGCGGGCTGCAACTGCCGCGACGACGACGAAATTATCGGCGTGGAGGAGCTTGCCAAAGGCTCCGCAGTGCTCGCCGTCACCGAAAACGGCATGTGCCTCAAGTTTTCCTCCGACGAGGTGCCGTCGCAAGGCAGGGTATCCGCCGGCGTCAAGGGCATAAATATTCCCGAATACGACAACGTCGTGTTTATGGGGCAAATCGGCAAAAAGGGCGAGGCTGCGCTTGTCACCGACAAGGCGTTTTCCAAGCGCGTTTCCGTGGAGGAAATCCCCCTGACCGCGCGCTACCGCAAGGGCGTTAAAATAATAAACCTCGACGGGGCAAACGGCGATTCGGTGCTTTTTGCGGGCTATTCCGAAACGCGCTTTGATTTGGCGTTTATCGACGCAGCGTCCACCACCGCGGTGAATTCCGCCGAAATCACACTTGAGTCCCGCACAAACAAAGGCAAGCCCCCCAAGCACCGCAAAAAAGGCTACGCCCTCACCGACGTAATACGATATATAAAATAAGATTTTTCAGAGTGATTGCCGCAATTGTATTAAATAACGAAAAAAAGAAATATGGCGAACCGTATTTCTTTTTTTAACTCATTTATAATAATTTCAATCCACAAGATACTTGCATCGTCTTGACACTTTCATTATAGCATATATCTGAAATAATTCGCAAGCAAATTAAAAACTTTATTATAAATGTGTTAATATTATTGACTTACTTGAAATTTTAATTTATAATGTTTTTACTAAATTTAATTAAGGAGATTTTTTATGAGCAATCCTGAGTTATTGCCGAATCCCGAACTGGAATGGTTCTATCCTCCCGAAAGAAAATCGGAATTTATGATTACAATCTCAAATGACAGGTGTTTTAACCTAAATCAAAATCTATGCTCGCAAATCGAATGTAGGATTGCTATAGCTAAAAGCAAGGATGGCAAGATATTATGTCTGGCTGAAAATGAAAAGGGTTACAAAATCCCAAAAAGCGGAACTATTAAACCTATAGAACTAATCGCCGCAATCAAAAAAAGCGGCATTCCGCTCCCCGCCCGATATAAGGTTATAAAACAAGGCGATGATTGGGTCGCCGAATATTTGCCTCCCGTCGCGCCCGATTCCCCCTCAAGCGCTACCCCCAAAAGGCCGAGGAAAAAAGGGCTGAAAGATATGCTTAAAAAATAAAATGAAAACAAGAATAGCCGAAGAGGATGTCCTCGAATCATACAGCAGTCTAATAAAAAATGAATGCCGAAACTCATATAAAGCGTTAGAATTTGAAGACAGGGTTGCGGAGTGTAATATGGTGCTGCTTCATTGTATACGTACATACAAATCAAAATACGGAGATTTCGAAAACTATTTTATATTTCAGCTTAGAAGAAAAATGCCGCAGATAAATAAAAAGGCTTGGGCGGCAAAAAGAGTTGAATCACAGATTTCGTTAGACGCTCCAATAAGAAACGGCAATTACACTTTACACGATTGCTTAGGTAAGGTTTCCGTCGATGGCGTGGATGATTTTTTGATAGATTTCAAATCCTTTAAATCGATTTTATCGCCGAAAGAACATAGAATTTTGTCTTTGAGATATGACGACTACAGTTTCAAGTTTATTTTGAATACTCTCAAAGTTACTGTAAGCGATGTTTATTCCGTTTTAAATTCGATAAAACTTAAATATGAAATTTTTTCAGCGAGTAAAACCTTTCCGACAAGGGGAAAATAAAAGCATCTTATCTTAAGAGGTACAAATGCCCAAGAATAACGAAATTCAAAACAGGCTGGAAAACGAAAAAAGCCCTTACCTGCTTCAGCACGCGGGCAATCCGGTGGACTGGTACCCTTGGGGTGACGAAGCGTTCGCCAAAGCCGCAGCCCAGGACAAGCCCGTTTTTTTGAGCATCGGCTATTCCGCGTGCCATTGGTGCCATGTGATGGCGCACGAATCCTTTGAGGACGAGGAAACGGCGAAAATTCTCAACGAGCGTTTCGTTTCGGTGAAGGTCGACAGGGAGGAGCGCCCCGACGTCGATTCGGTTTATATGGATGCCTGCCATGTGTTCACGGGTTCGGGAGGGTGGCCTCTTTCGGTTTTTTTGGACTGCTGCAAACGTCCGTTTTTCGCGGGCACTTATTTCCCCAATTTTAGATTTAAGGAACTTTTATTAGCTATAAGCGAATTGTGGCGGACTGAGCGCGATAAGCTCGCCGAACAGGCGCGCCGAACCGTAGACGCGGTCAAAAAAGAAAAAACACCGACGCACGTCTCCCTCGGGCACGCACAGGAAAAAGCGCTGAAATACCTTGCCGAAAATTTCGACACCGATTTCGGCGGTTTCGGCAAAGCGCCGAAATTTCCCGCGCCGCACAATCTGCTGTTTCTGCTCAAGCGTTACGAATACTCAGGTGACGCGGCAAGCCTTGCGATGTGCGAAAAAACACTGCGCTCGATGCGCGCGGGCGGTATTTACGACCATGTTGGCGGCGGTTTTTCCCGATATTCGACGGACAAGTTTTGGCTGGCGCCGCATTTTGAAAAAATGCTCTACGACAACGTCCTTTTGCTTTTGACTTACGCCGAATGTTTCCGCGCCACAAAAAACGCCTTCTTCGCCGACACCGCCAAAGCGGTCGCGGGCTACCTTTTGCGCGACATGCGGGGGGAGGAAGGCGGCTTTTTCGCCGCGGAGGACGCGGATTCCGAAGGGCGCGAGGGCTTGTTTTACACCTTTACGCATGCGGAAATAATCGAAATATTGGGCGCCGGCGCGCCTCTGTTTTGCGACTATTACAACATAACCGAACGGGGCAATTTCGAGGGCAGGAATATTTTGAACACGATAGGCAAATCCTTTGACGAAAAACACAAACCTTTTATAAATGATTGCTTTAAAAAACTCTTCGTCTACAGAAGCAAGCGGGTGCGCCCCGCGCGCGATGAAAAAATCATGTGCGGGCTTAACGGGCTTGCGGTTGCCGCGTTTGCCCGTGCGGGCGCGGTGCTTGGCGATTCGGCGCTGACAAATGCGGCCGTCCAAACGGCGGATTTTATCGACAAGCGCCTTACGTGCGCCGACGGCGGGCTTATTTCCTACTATCTCAACGGTGCCGGCGGGCAAAAAGGTTTCGCCGACGATTACGCGTTTTACATTTTCGGCCTTTTGGAGCTTTACGAAGCCACAAAATCTCCGTTTTACCTCGACAGGGGGCAAAAACTTCAAACCGTATTTACCGCGCATTTTTACGACGCCGCTTCGGGCGGGTTTTATCTTTCCGACGACAGGGCCGAAATGGTGATAAAAAGGCCGAAGGAGCTTTACGACGGCGCCGTTCCTTCCTACAACTCGGCCGCTCTGGGCAATCTTTTTAAATTATATACTATTACAGGCGATGTGGATTATTTGAAAACGCTTGCTCAAACGCTCAAATATTTCTCAGGCGAAATCGCTTCCTTTCCCGCGGGCTGCACCTACACCTTGTCCGTCATTGAGGATATTAACCAAAACCTTCCTAACATCAAGTTATGTTTGTGCAATACATGCTACCCTCCCGCGAAAAATATCGACGAACTTATAGATTTGCTGCTTTCGCATTAAAAGGAGCTTAAAAGGCGTATAATTTTCAAGAAATAATTTTTCGGACTAAACGCCGCGAAATTGGCAATAATTATATCCGAAAATTATTTGTCAAGGAGAAAAACGCAATGAATTTGAAAGGAAGCAAGACCGAGCAAAATTTGAGGCACGCCTTCGCCGCTGAAAGCCAGGTGCGAAACAGGTACACCTTTTACGCCTCGGTCGCCAAAAAAGAGGGTTACGAGCAGATTCGCGAAATTTTTACTTACACGGCCGACAACGAAAAAGAGCACGCCGAGCTTTGGTACAATGCTTTGGGCGAAATCGGCACCACGGCGCAAAACCTCCAGAAAGCCGCCAGCGGCGAGCACTACGAGTGGAGCACGATGTACGACCAGTTCGCCAAGGACGCCGACGACGAGGGCTTCGCCGACATCGCCAAGCTTTTCCGCGGGGTGGCGGAAATCGAAAAAT
>DAITPX010000103.1:0-460 GCA_036833365.1 Clostridia bacterium
CATACCGACTATTTTATCTTGATAATTCATTAAATAACGCTCCTTCAAGCTGCCGGATAAGGCGGCTTGTTTAATAAATTGTGCTTGTTTAGTAATTGTTTTACTAAAGGGAAAGCCCGCGGAAAGCCGTTTTTTTCGGCCTTCCGCGAACCATAAGCCTTGATGTTAGGAGTTGAGCGCCGCCATCATTTCGGATAGGTCGGCAAAACCTTTCCAAGTGGTAAGGTCGGCCGCGCCTGTCGCGCCGAACGCGAAGAAGCTGAGCTTTGTCAAACCGATTCTGGAACCGTTTGAAAAGTCGAGCGAGCCCGCCATAGGCAGTTTCATGGGCGCGCTTTCCATCGCTTCAACGTAAGCGGCCTGTGTAACCTTGTTTCCCGTGGCTTCGATAGTCCTTTGCAGCCCTTCGATGAAAGTGTATGCGGCAATATAACCGGCCATAGCATAGGCGTTGTTTCTC
>DAITPX010000103.1:470-5099 GCA_036833365.1 Clostridia bacterium
CACTGTAAGTTTCTTCCAGCACATAGGTTGTGCCTTCAACGTTGGCGTATTCTTTCATAATGGTCTTAAACGTTTCAAAGTCATCGCCTTCAAGGTTGTTGACCCACGCGTTTGTGTACATAACACGGTTTGCGGTTAAAACGTTATTTTCCACAAGCGCTCCGGCAGTGGTAACGCTTGCGTTAACGTAAGACGTCATAAAGGGCACGTCCAAACCGCCGTCTTTCATCGCCGTCGCTATCGCTGTCATCGGCCCTTGGTTGGCCGCAATTATTACGCATTGCACGCCGGCCGCCTTAAGAGCGGCAACGGCAGCCGGGGCGTCCGCAGCGGTCGTCGTAGCGCCTACTTGTTGATAAACGGCCTCGATATTGCCGTATCCGGATTCCTTTTTGATTTCGGCGGTTTGCGTTTCGAACGTCGCCTTCATGCCTTTGCCCGCGTCGTCATTGGTGAAAATTACGCCTACTTTCGTGAAGCCCAAACCGATTGCGGGGTTTTTGGCAAATGCCCTAGCCGCGAATATTGCGCCTTCGGTCGTGAAAATGGGCTGAACGGGGAAAATGTAGCGTTCGCCGTCCGTGGCGTTGGCATTGTAGAGAGAATCGACACCGGTCGCCGCGTAAACCATGGGAACCTTCATTTCGGCGATGTAATCGAGCGTCGCGCCCACGGTGGGAGTCCCGAAGTGGCCTACCAGCGCGAATACTTCGTCTTCCTCGACGAGTTTTTCGGTAAGGGTTCTGCCTTTATCGGCGGTGAATTCGTCGTCGTAGTGCTTAAACTTGACCGACGCGTGGGCGGGGTCTTTCAACTCTTGGTTGTAATACTCCAAGTATGCCTCCAACGCAATGTTGAAAGGTACGCCTACAGCCGAGAATACACCCGTTGTCGCCGCGGTGTTGCCCACGTAGATATCACCCGATTCTCTTTTGCATGCAGCAAGCAAACCGGATGTGATTAACAAAATGGCAACCAGGACAAGCGTCAACGCTTTCTTTGTTTTTGTCATTATTTTTACCTCCATAAATTTATAACAAACAGGCCATCCAGCCCTGTTTTGACTATTTTTACGCTATCCGCGTCTTCCGCCCAGGTATGCCTCCACAAGCCTGTCGTCGCAGATAAGCTTTTCCGCCTCGCCCTCCATGCCGATTTTGCCCAGCTCCAAAACGTATGCGTAATCGGCAATCTTCAGGGTTGCGTAAGCGTTCTGCTCTACGATGAGGATAGTCGTGCCCTCCTCTCTGATTTTGGTAAGGGCGGAGAAAATATCCTTAATTATAAGCGGCGCAAGCCCGAGGGAGGGCTCGTCCAAAATCAGAAGCTTTGGGCCGCCCATCAAAGCCCTGCCAACCGCAAGCATCTGCTGTTCGCCGCCGCTGAGAGTGTGGGCCTGCTGTTTTTTCCTTTCCTCCAGAACGGGAAACAGCTGGTACACCCTTTTGAGATGTTTGTCGTATTGCTCGGACGCGGTTATTGTTTTGCCGTCGGTGCCTTTTTGTGCTTTGAGGCTGTACGCCCCCGCCCTGAGGTTCTCCTCGACGGTGAAACCGGTAAAAATCCGCCTCCCTTCGGGAGCGTGGGAAATGCCCATGTCCACGATTTTATTCACCCGGTTGTTGGCTATGTTTTTTCCTTCAAAAAGGATTTCGCCCTCGGCGGTTTTTACCAAGCCGGATATAGCCCGTAAAGTCGTAGTTTTGCCCGCGCCGTTGGCGCCCAAAAGCGCGACTATTTTTCCGCGGGGAATAACCATATCTATCCCCTTTATTACGGAAATCGGGCCGTAATTTATTTTCAAACCTCTAATTTCTAGCATGGCTTTTCCTCCGTTCCCAAATACGCCGACTGAACGAGCGGGTTACTCTGAATTTCGACCGCCGTGCCCACCGCGAGCATTTTTCCAAAGGAAATAGCGCAGATTTTGTCGCATATGTCCATTACAAGGCTCATATCGTGCTCGACCAAAAGTATCGTGCAGTCGTATTTTTCTCTGATTTTTCTTATAAGCGCGGCCAGCTCCTTGGTCTCGGTATCATTGAGCCCAGCCGCGGGCTCGTCCAAAATAATCAGCGACGGATTTGCCATCAATGTGCGCGCTATTTCGATTTTTTTCAGCACGCCGTAAGGCAAGCCGTAAGCCCAAAGGTCTTTGTACGCCGCGATGCCCATAAATTCCAAAATCTCCAAGGCTTTTCGCGTCAGGATTTTTTCTTCTGTCCTAATCAGCCTGAGGTTAAACATTTGGTTGAATATGGACGCGGTATACTGCCTGTGCGCGGCTATCAAAAGGTTGTCCAGCACGCTGACTTCTCTTATGACCTCTATGTTTTGGAAGGTTCTGACGATTCCCAGCGTGCAAATATTATGCACCTTAAAACGGCTCAGGTCCACTGTCGTGCCTTCGCGGTCCCTGTACCAGATTTTGCCTTTGACCGGCTTATAAAACTGCGTGATGCAGTTGAAAACCGTTGTTTTGCCTGCGCCGTTAGGGCCGATCAGCCCGAAAATCTCGCCTTTTTTCACCCCGAAGCTCAGATCTTCCACGGCTTTCAGACCGCCGAAGTGCATCGACATTCCATCGAGGCGCAAAAGCTCACCGCCGCCTAATCTGCCTTCGAACAATTCCTCTTTTTCAAGCAGCTTTCTGTATTTTTCGGCTTTGGCTGAGTAACGCGCAATCCTTTTTTCGTTGCGTTTTTCAAAGGATTCGATTTTCTTGTCCAGCGCTTTGTTCATTGCCTCTGCCTTTTTTTCACGGACTATCCGCGCGGCCTCAAAAACCCCTTCTTTTTCCGTTTCTTTGTCCGCGAATTTCACGCGATACGCTTCCCATTCCTTATCAAGTTTTTGAGAGAACGCCTCCATTTTCTGTGCGGTCTCGTCGCCTAGTTTTTTCTTGTAATTTTCGAGGACGCAATCGTTTTCGATTTTTTTGAGGCTGAATTCGTCCGCGTCGGCGCCCTTAAGCCGCCTTTTGAGTTTTTCCCTCATTTCCCTGTATTTGAGGCCGGATTTTTTTTCTTCTTCCGAACGGCGCGTTTTAAGGGCTTCCTCTTTCAATTGAGAGTAGTCCGCCTCGGCAAGAAGGTAAGGCAGCTTTTTGCGCGTTTCCTCGTCCTGAAAATGTTCGAGCTTACGGCGCCTTTTTTCCTCTATCTCTTCCTTATAAAAACTTTCCAGCTTTGTGTAAATATTGAGCTTAGCCTCTAATTTACGCCATTTGGCGGAGCGGAAAGAGTACGCGCCGTTTTTGATGCTTTTATCAAAGAGGCCTTTAAAAACCTCGCCTAAACTACGCTTCGCCATATCTTCTTTCCTTTGCCAGTTTTCTGCTCTTGGTAATTTTGCCTTTTATAATCCTTACAAGCTCGGGCAGCCCGCCGGGCAGGAACATGACGATTACTATTATCAAAACGCCCGAGAAAAGGGTTATAAATGTGGGGTTGTCCACAAAGAAAGGTATATTCTGCAAAACGAGCATCTGTATGCCGTACAAAATAAACACGCCCGCCAACGCGCCCCAGATGGAACGCATGCCTCCGATTATTATCGCACCCAAAATATTGAGCGACAACGCCAGTCCCCATGACGAGGGGTTGGAATAGCCGAAATAACTAATATAAAGCATTCCCGCTATCGCCGCATACGCCGTGGACAGCACGAAGGCAAACAAACGGTATTTGATTATGCTTATGCCGAACGCCTGCGCCGCCGAGGTTGAGTTTTTCATAGCCAGCATGGCTCTGCCCGTCGGGCTGTTCATCAGGTTGTATGTCAGCATCATAAGCACCACAAGCACCACGGTACAGACGTAGAATATCATTTCCCTGTCGCTTTTAATAAGCCCGAAAAACAACGACGGATAAGGCAGGCTGGCTCCCGCCACGCCGTTTGTCCATTCGGGGAAAGCGATAAACACATTGACTAATATTTCCGACAAGCCCAAGGTTATTATGGCGAGGAATATGCCCTGAATCCTAAGCGAAATAAAACCTATGACTATTCCGAGCACCACAGCAACAATCACGACCGCCGCCATCGTCGCCAAAAACGGTACCTGAAGCTTTGTCAAAAAGTAAAACGCGACATAAGAGCCCAGCCCCATAAAGCCCGCGGTGCCAAGGCTCGCCAATCCCGAAAAGCCCAAAAGGTTGCAAAACCCCAGCGCGGCTACGGAATAAACCACCGTAGTGCCGATTGCGCGCATTTGGCTGACTTTAAGCAAGCCCGACCATTGCAGCAAAATGAGCAGCACTCCGAACAAAACAAACAAAACCCGCTGATCTTTCAGAATATTATTAAGGGAGCTTTTTTTATCTTTTGGCGATATTAATTTTTCCTGCTTGATAAAAGCTTTTTTTAATTCTCCCATATCACACCTTTATAATCGTCTTTTTGCCCAAAAGCCCGGTCGGGCGCAGGAGCACGACGAAAAGTATTATGGCGTACAAGCATACGTCCGCCCACATAGAAATTTGGTATTTTAATATATACCTTATAATAGGTATCAAAACCGCGCCCACAATAGGCCCCGCAAAGGTGTTGAGCCCGCCAAGGATACCTGCCATAAAGGCGTCGACCTGGGTGCCCACCATGTAGCCCACCGTAATTTGGTTGATGCTC
>DAITPX010000104.1:0-5086 GCA_036833365.1 Clostridia bacterium
TCTTCGTGATACTGTTGATTATCGTCGGAGAATCTACCGCCAATTTGATGCCCTGTCGCAGATACTGGTATCCCTTGATGTGCGCGGGAATCCCAACCGAGATGAAAATGTTGGTTATCCTTTCGTCAAGGGTCCGATTGTTGTCGAAGCTTTTTTGAGCCATGGACTTGGCAAGCTTGCCGGGCGTCGTGATGCAATTGAGCAAATGGCTGGCCACCACAGGCTTGACTATGTACTGGCTGACGCCCATCTGATAAGCTTTGCTTAAAAAAACTTCACCCCTAAGCTCGCTTACCACGATTATCCGCGGGAAATTCTGCATGGCCTTAAGCTGCTCAATCAGCAAATAGCCGTCCAATTTCGGCGTCAAAAGCTCTGTGATGATGATGTCGGCCCGCATTCGCTCCTGCATCGAAACGGCGTCCACGCCGCTTTCGACATTAAAAACGATTTCACAATCGGGGCAGCGCAAAATAGTATCTGCCAATTCCGCGCTGCAAACTAGTCCAATCCTATACTTCATACCATCTCTCCCAAGTATGAACAGATTATAACACATATTATTGTAAAATAATAGGTATTTTTCAAAATATATTTTACGAATATTGTACAATATTGTCGGTATTTGTCGAATTTGTGATAAAAAGGTCGATTTTTTGCCCGATAAACCCTTTATTTTTCGCAAAATTGACCGTTCGTGTTGAATTTGGCACTTTTTTTGGGATTTCCCTCTAAAACGCGAGGCTTAACGCTACCATAAACATGCCGCTGAAATAGAGAATGCTGTTGGCAACCGTAAAAACCGGGATTTTGAATTTGTACAAGTATGCGCCCATGAGGTAATCTGACACCATAAAAAGCCCGGCCCCTATACCGAACAGAGCGTAAAAAATGTTGTTGCCGTTGCATGCCAGCATCAAGCCGAGCGAACCCGACAAAGTCGCCGTGGCAATATATACGTTAAGCGGAAGGACGCGTTTGCCGAAGCTTATAAAACCGCCCATTTGCATAACCGCCAACCCGCCGTAAAATATCACAAAAATTATGGCCGCGCCCAAAAAATCGCCTAAACCCAAATTGATTTTGCCCATGAGGTCGACCTCTGCCGAAATCAGCAGCAGGTTGGCCACAAAAAAGCCCGCTACGCCCGCGGCGAACGTCCTTTTCGACAAAAGCAGGCAATCCCCCGCCCACGCGAAAACGCACGCCAGACAAACGGCTGTTTTAAAAAAGGGAAACGGGTAGATGCCTGACGTAAAAAGGTTTGCCAATGCAAGCGAAAGGTAAATCGTGGCAAGAACTAATTTTGCGAAAATCCTTGCGCGCGCAAGTTTCGGTCTTGTTTTGACAAAGCAATACAAAACCAAAAACACGACGTAAAGGCAAATCAAAATCACTTGAAAGGTTTCCATTTTTTTCGTTACTCCCTTTGTTCGAAGCAAATTCATTTTACCACAACCGCAACCCGTGCGCAATACTTATTTTAAATTTTCGCGCGAAATATGACGAAAAATAGGCTAAAACAGTAACAATTAATTAAGTATTTACTTTTTTGCGCTATTTTTTTACTTGTTTTCAAAAATCCTAAAAATTCGATGATATGGACTAAAAATGATATATTCCCGATATTTTCATTTTTACGCCCTGTTTCGGTTGACGCGCATATTATATTTATGATAGAATATAAGCGTAAAAATCCTGACGCTAAGTCGGGCGCTTTTGACAATAAAAATTATATAAAGACAACTTATTCAAATTAAAATTAACAAATTTTCTAAGAGAAAAAGTTGGGCAGTTTTTGTCCTGCTTTTTCTTTTGCGAAAAAAAGGAGGAAATTATGCCTATCGAAAAACAACAACGCAACGCATTGGCGCTTTGCCTGACACTGGCCGTCGTATGGGGGCTGGGTTATATCTTTATACCCATGGGACTCGCCGCGGGGGCGACGCCCTCGTTTTTGGTTTTCGTGCGATTTTTCCTCTCGGCGGTTATATACGGCTTGATATTTATCAAAAAAATCCGCATTACGAAAAAGGATTTGCCTCTGGGCGTTTTGGCGGGGGCTTTGATTGCAATCAGTTTCGGGCTGCAAACATTCGGGCAGCAGTACACCACGCCCAGCAACAGCGCGTTTCTGACCTCTATGGTCACGGTGTTTCTGCCCTTTTTGACTTGGGTTTTCTTCAAAAAGAAACCGAGCTACATGATATATGTCTCGCTTGCGGTTTATTCTGCGGGCTGTTGTCGGTGCAGGGCAGGCGGCTCATTGGTGGGCGGCAGTTTATGCTATGAGGCGCTCCTCCAACGAAACGCTTAACTTTTTGCAGTTTGCCACGGCGGGAGTGCTGCTGGGATTGTTCCATCTGGTATTCGAGTCGGGTAAGCAAGCCATTAATCCCATCGACTGGGGAAAATTCGCGCTGCCGATACTGTGTCTGGTACTTTTTTCCACCGTTTATGCCTATTCGGTGCAGATACACGCCCAGCGCCTGCTGCCGCCCTATCAGGTTTCCATCGTATTGAGCCTGGAAAACGTTTTCGGCGCGGTGTTTTCGCTGGCGTTCGGCTTTGAAGCGTTCAGCTGGAGTCTTGTCGCGGGCGGGCTCTTGATGTTCGCCGCCGTAGTTCTGGCTCAGCTTACGCCTTGGACAAAAGGCAGGCGCACAAAATCGAAAGTGGTAATCAAAACAAAACCCGAAGACAAAAACGGTTCGCATGGCTCGTCGCCCATACAAATCTCGGCCGGAGCCAAGGCCCCTGAGGGCACAAGATTTAAAGACTAAGAAAATTTCACTCCTAAAAATAATTTAGATTCTCCGAAAAAAAGAACAGCTCCAGAGCTGTTCTTTTTTATTTCAAAATTTTTAAATGGATTTAAAAACCTATTTCCTGCCTGGATTCTACAAATGCTTTTACGCACTTGTCGATGTCCGCTTTGGTGTGGCGCGCCGACATTTGCGTGCGTATGCGCGCCTTGCCCTGCGGCACAACGGGGTAATAGAAACCTATTACATAAATGCCTTTCTCCAGCATTTTTTCCGCGACTTTCTTTGCCAAAACGGCGTCGTACAGCATTACGGGGACTATGGGATGCCCTTCTCCCGCAAGGTCAAAGCCCGCCTCTGTCATTTTTTTGCGGAAATAACTAGCGTTCTCCATAACTTTGTCACGCAGAGCTGTGCTTTTTTCAAGCATATCCAAAACCTCAAGCGATGCCGCAGCGATAGAAGGCGCGAGCGTATTGCTGAAGAGATACGGGCGGGAATGCTGGCGCAGAAGGTCAACAATTTCCTTTCTGCCGCTGGTAAAACCGCCGCTCGCCCCGCCAAGGGCCTTGCCCAAGGTGCCCGTGATTATGTCCACGCGGCCCGTGACGCCGCAATGCTCGGCGGTGCCGCGACCCGTTTTGCCCACAAAGCCAGTGCTGTGGCTGTCGTCAACTACGACCAAAGCGTCGTATTTGTCGGCTAGGCCGCAAATGCCCTTAAGGTCGGCGATTATGCCGTCCATGGAAAACACGCCGTCGGTGACTATGATTTTTTGGCGCGCGCCGTCGCGGTTGGCTTGCATTAGCTGCGCTTCCAAGTCTGCCATATTGTTGTTTTTGTAGCGGTATCTTTTCGCCTTGGACAGCCTTACGCCGTCGATAATGCTGGCGTGGTTGAGCTCGTCGGAAATAATGGCGTCCTCGTCGGTCGTGATTGTCTCAAACAAGCCGCCGTTGGCATCGAAGCAGCTGCTGTAAAGGATTGTGTCGTCGGTGCCCAAAAATCCGCTAAGCTTTTTCTCAAGCTGCTTATGAATGGCCTGCGTGCCGCAAATAAAGCGCACGCTGCTCATGCCGTAACCCAACGTGTCGTAGCTTTGCTTTGCCGCCGCGATTACCTCGGGGTTGTCGCACAGCCCCAGATAGTTGTTGGCGCAGAAATTGATTACGCCCTTGGTTTCGTCGGTGTCGATTATATTGGACTGGGGCGTAGTGATTATCCTTTCGTCTTTCCATAGCCCTTTGTCCCTGATTTCCGTGAGTTTTGCCGTGATGACCTGCTTTGATTTTTTGAACATTTTTTTATCTCTCCCAATTTAATACTACTTTGCCGCAGTCGCCGGCGGACATAAGTTCGAACCCTTTTTCGAAATCTTTGTAGTCAAACCTGTGAGTAATGATTTTCGATATATCTAAGCCCCCCTCGAGCATGGCGGTCATTTTGTTCCACGTTTCGAATATGTGCCTGCCGTAAATGCCCTTGATTGTGAGCATTCCGAACACGACCTTGTCCCAATCTATCGCCGTGCCGCTTTTGTGCATCGCGAGTACCGCTATGTTTCCGCCGCTCATCATATTAGCAACAAGCTGGTTGAACGCGACGGAGCTTCCGCTCATTTCCAGCCCCACGCCGAAACCCTCAACTACGCCGTGTTCTTTTCTTGCATTGTCAAGGCTTTGCTTTAATGTATTTATGCAAACAAGCGACGGGCAGACTTTTTTAGCAAGTTCCAAGCGGTTGTCCTTTATGTCGGTGATAAAAACTTTCCGCGCCCCGTTTCGCGCGCATATCGCCGCGGCCATAATGCCTATCGGCCCGGCGCCCGTCACCAAAACGTCCTCGCCCACAACGCTGTAAGTCAAAGCCGTATGTGTCGCGTTTCCAAACGGGTCGAAAATTGCGTACATCTCGACAGGTATCGACGGGTCGCATTTCCAGAGGTTAAACAAAGGTATTGCCGCGTATTCGGCAAAAATACCCGTGCGGTTTACGCCTATGCCGCTGGTATTTGCGCAGAGGTGACGCCTGCCCTCGAGGCAGTTGCGGCACCTGCCGCACGTGACGTGCCCTTCGGCGGAGACGATGTCGCCAACCTTAAAGCCCTCTCTTTGCCCGTTGATTTCCACTATTTCGCCGACGAATTCGTGCCCTATGGTCATGGGCACGCGAATGGTTTTTTGGCTCCACTCATCCCAGTTGTAAATGTGGGCGTCGGTGCCGCAGATAGCCGTTTTTTTGATTTTAATTAGCGCCTCGCCAAAGGACGGTTTGGGGATGTCCACTTTTTCCAGCCAAATCCCTTTTTCGGGGTATTTTTT
>DAITPX010000105.1:0-5045 GCA_036833365.1 Clostridia bacterium
CCTCTATATTTATATTCAAAACACCAGCCCTTGCCGCCTTGGTTTCGGACAGGGCGGGTGTTTTGAATATAAATATAGAGGGGAGCATGTCTGTCTCCGCGTTAGCGGGGGCTTTGGCCAGCTACTATACTCAAAGCTGGATTTTAGGCGCGCTTTGCGGAATCGTAAGCGGTGTTTTAATGGGCATGCTGCTTTATTATTGCGTGCACGGCCTTAAAACAAATTCGGTATTGTCGGGCGTGGCGCTGAATATTTTTGCCACGGGGCTTTGCGTGTTTGTTATGCAGGCGCTTTTGGGCAACAAGGGCAACACAGAGGCCGCCCCCAGCACGCGGATACCGGATATTTCAGTCCCGTTTTTAAAAGACATTCCCGTTTTGGGCGCGGTGTTCGAGCAAAGCCTGTTGTTTTACCTTGCCATTTTAAGTGTCGTTGTAATCGACGTCGTAATAAAGCGCACAAGGCTGGGGCTTCGTATAAGGGCGGTGGGATACAATCCCGCGGCGTCATTGTCGGTAGGCATATCCGTCAAAAAAACGCAATATACGGCTTTGGTGATTGCGGGCATTTTTGCGGGGCTTGGCGGCGTGTATATGTCTATGGCCTATCTTGGCAGCTTTAACAGCGGCATGATAGCGGGGCGGGGCTTTATCGGGCTTGCGGCGGAAGCCATGGGCGGCGGCATACCTTATTTGACGATGCTTTTCACTTTTATTTTCGGCATCGTCACCGCTTTTTCCATTTCGGCACAAACTGCCCTTAATGTGCCCTACGAGCTGCTTAACACGCTGCCGTATTTGATGACGGCGATAGCCTTGATTATATTTTCAATGAAAAATAAAAAAAGAATACAAAAAAGGGAAGGCGAAGAGGATGAAAAAAGCGTGGCTTAGGGAATACGAGCTTATGTGCGGCGCAAAGCCGAAAATTTTGAGAGAAGAGGAACAGGGGTGGCTTTTCAGCCGGAAGGTTGAAGAAATGGACGACATTATGTTAAAATCAAAATGGAGCTCGACAGTTCCCGGTTCCAACGCGCCCGAAAGAGTTATAATCGGAGCTATTGCAGACTACGGCAATATGGGCTACGACGTAAGCGAGGCCGAAGCGTTAATCGGCGAGGGTCTGGGCTATCTCGAAAAAAACGACATGGCTAACCTCAACCGCGTTACTTGGCGGATATGGAATATTTTAAACAACGCCAAAAAAATTGAAGGCCACCCTTATTTTGAGTACGAGGTTTTTGACAGCCTTGAAAAAATTTACGCAGGCATAGACTGCGGCAGAAATTATCCTAAGGTTGACAAAAACGGCGAAAAATATTTATCCCAGACCTACTACGGCTGGCTTGCCCAAATCGTGGGCGGCGCTCTCGGCACCGCCATAGAGGGCTACACAACCGAAAATATCAGAGAGGCTTTCGGCGAGATTTACGGTTACGTAAGGGAGCCTAATACCTATAACGACGACATAACGTATGAAGTGGCTTTTTTAAGGGCGCTTGAACGAAAGGGAAAAAACCTTATTTCCGCCGATATTGCCGAGGAATGGGCGGCTCTGATTACCTTTGGCTGGTCTGCCGAGGAATGGGCGCTTAAAAATATAAAAAGCGGTATCTACCCCCCGCGCTCCGGCTATGAAAACAACCCTTACCGCGAATGGATAGGAGCCCAGATGCGCGGTGCCGTTTGCGGACAGGTAGCCCCCGCAAATCCTTTGCTCGCTTTGAAGCTTGCTTATACGGACGGAGTGGTATCCCACCACAACAATGGCGTGCTTGGGGAAATTTTCAACGCGGTGCTTGTGTCCTTGTCGTACGTTTTGACGGACGTAAAGAGGCTTTTAATCGAAGCCGTCTCATATATCCCAAAAACAAGCGAGTACTATTCGGTGGTGGATTTCGCTTTAAAAACCTGTGAGGCTCATGGCGAGTGGGAAAGCGCAAGGGGGATTTTAAGGGAAAAATACAAAATATACAACTGGATACACGCTTATCCCAATGCGGCTGCGGAAGTTGTGGCGCTGTATTTCGGCGGGGGAGATTTTGACGAAACCATGCACATAATTTCCATGATAGGCTTTGACGCCGACTGCAACGCCGCGCAAATAGCCACCTGCCTTGGCATTATCCATCAGAACAAAGCGATGAGTGAAAAGTGGACTAAACCCATAGGCGACACATTGAAAACTTACATTAGGAATCACGAGACTATGAGTATAAGACAGCTTGCCAAAGACACGGTCAACGCCGCTAAGCTGCTGGACTAATAGGTAAGATATGAAAAAGATTTTTGTGATGGGCAGCCTTAATATGGACATGTCCATAAGGACATCGGCGCTTCCTCAGGCCGGAGAAACGCTGCCCGGCGACGAATTTTTGTGCAACAGCGGCGGGAAGGGGGCAAATCAGGCGGTAGCCGTTTCGCTTCTCGGCGGTAAAGCGGTTATGCTCGGCTGTGTGGGCGAGGATATTTTCGGCGAACAACTTAAGAATTCTCTTTCGGGATTCAATGTGGATACGTCGAATATCGCAACAAAGCCTTGCCCCAGCGGCGTGGCAATAGTTATTTTACATAACGGCGATAACAGAATCATACTTTCCCCGGGTGCTAATTATCAATACGGTATAGAAGACTATAAGGGCGTTCTGTCAAAAAACGCCTCTGAGGGCGACCTGTTCGTCGCGCAGCTTGAAACGAGGCTTGAAAACGTTTTAAGCGGATTAAAGCATGCAAAGCGGCTTGGGATGACCACTTTGCTTAATCCCGCGCCCGCGCTGCCGCTGCCGCAGGAAATTTACTCGTATACCGATATAATAGTACCGAATATGACGGAAGCCCGCGTACTAACCGGATGCGAGGACGTTCAGGATTGTTTAAATAAATTTGTGACTTACGGCGTAAAAAATGTTATAATAACTTTAGGGGACAAGGGCTGTTTGGTCTGCAGCGAGGGAATAAAGCAAAATATCGCCGCCCATAAGGTTAGGACGGTGGATACTACGGCCGCGGGGGACACTTTTATAGGCGCGCTTGCCTGTCGGCTTGAGGAAGGCGACGATTTTTTCAACGCTTGCAGCTATGCCAATTACGCCGCGGCGCTGACGGTGACAAGGCGGGGCGCCCAGCAATCCATGCCCAACGCCCTGGAAGTCGAACTTTTTATTAAAGGAATATGAATGAGAGTAACCTTAAAATGGCTCAGCAAACAGTGCGGGCTTTCGCCTACCGCGGTATCTTTGATTTTAAACGACAAGGCGGTCCGCGTAAGCAAGGAAAAAAAGCAGCTTGTACTCGAGCTCGCGAAAAAACATAATTATATTCCCAATTCCAACGCGGTCGGCTTGGTGACCAAAAAGACAAAGATTGTGGGCTTTTTGATTCCCGACATAACGAACTTGTTTTTTGCCGAGATAGTAAAAAACGTGGAGCAGGAGCTTGGCGCCAACGATTACAGCATTATACTTTGCAATACTAACGACAGCGTCAAAGAGGAAAACAAATATGTCAATCTGCTTTTAAGCAGAGGCGTCGACGCCTTGATTTTCTGCACCGCCAACAACTCTTTGTCGGGCAAATACATCATAGACAAATTCAGCGAAAACGAAATACCGTGCGTGGCGTTCGACAGGTATTCCCCGGATATGAGTTGCCCGGTTATTGCCACCGACGACGCTTTAGGCGCTAAAATGGCGGTGGAGCACCTTTTGGAAATGGGGCACAAAAAAATTGGGTGTATTACGGGGCCGCTTACCAGCGGGTCGGCGCAAAGGCGCTTTGAGGGTTATCGTCAGGCTATGCTTAATGCAAAGCTTAATGTTATTCCAGAATATATCGAGTACGGCGATTATCAATTTGAAAGCGGCTATCAAAAGGGTAAAATTTTGCTGAGAAGGGATATTTCCGCCCTTTTTATCTCAAACGATATGATGGCCTACGGTTTTTACAAAGCGGCGCAGGAAACTAAAAAAAATATTCCCGCCGACATCTCGCTAACCAGCTTCGACGACTTGCTTTTTTCTTCAATGCTTTCCGTTCCGTTAACCTCCGTAAGACAAAACACACGGCAGCTAAGTTCTAAAATCTGCGAGGTGGTTATTTCCCAGCTCGAACGCAAAATCGAAAAAAATACTTATCTTTTCGAGCCGCAGCTTATAAAAAGACAAAGCGTAAAGGCCTTGTAATTGTAAAATAATCCACATTTTTTATAGTTTCAGCAAAATTGTTTTAGTTTTTTCTACTGAATTTGAATTTATCGCTCTATTTAAAATTATTTATTAGCCTAAGAACTTATCTCTTGTTATTCCAATTTTAATCACGGGAAATACCAGCGGCGAAAAAAGCTCAATGAAAACGGCGCTGCGGACAGCGCCGTTTTTTATATTGCAACATATGCGTTTTAGCAACACAGGGGAATTTCTACTACGTTTGAAAAGCTGCTTATATGCGTGCCTTCATCAGTGCAGTAGGACGCCGAGACCGAAGCGGCAACCTGTTGAGGGCATAGCGGCTTAATTTGCGGCAGACAGAAATTTATGCAAAATGCCGACGTTTTCGGCTTTTGCAGCATCGCGCAGAAATGAACCGTCGCCGTTTGGCGGGGCAAAAGCGTAACCGAAGCGCCGCGGCATATATCGGCTGAAGTAAACACGCCGTCTAAGCCCAGCGAGGGAACGCAGCGTGCGCCGCCTTCGAGGTGAGCTTTGAGGCAAACGCTGAGTTCGCACTCAAAAGGGTTTTCTACCGCAAGCGCAAACCAAAAGGGCTGACAATATTTGACACAGGCAGTCGTCGTGGCAAGGCTTAGGGGGAGGTAGCGGCATTTTACGTACGGCGCAACATTTTTGGCAGCTACAGATTTGACTACTGATTGCGGACCAGTTGTATATTGGTACGTCACAAGAGCAGTGCTGGTAATTTCTTTCATGGTTACAATATCCTCGCGCTGAATTCAACATTTAATATCTCTCCTGGTGAAAGTATTAGTTCGGCCGCGTTGTAAATTCGCGTTCCGTCGCAGATGATTTCGCCGGGCCCCTCCAAAAGCCT
>DAITPX010000106.1:0-4957 GCA_036833365.1 Clostridia bacterium
TTAAGCGTATTTTTCTCTATGCCGAAAGCGCTTGTGCTGTTGCCCTGAGGGTCAAAATCGATTATTAAAACGGTTCTGTCAAGCAGCGCCACATAGCTGGCCAAATTTATGGCCGTCGTGGTTTTGCCGACGCCGCCTTTTTGATTGGAAAATGCGATAACCTTGCCCATTTCGACTTACCTCCGTTTTGATTATAATAACACAAAGCCGCTCGTATTACAACTATTTTAAAAGATTGGGCCGTCAGAGCGACGCCTTGCGCGGCTTATTTCCCCTGCGCGGAAACCGCGGGTCTGTCGCCTTTATCTTTTCAAAAATATATATAACGCGCCCGTCGCCGTTGGGCAGAACGAAATCCCTTGCTTCGGCAAGCTCCATTCCCAAAATTTTCTGCGCGTTTGCCGAGGCCGAAACGTCCTCTCCCGCGGCCTTATACAAAACCGCTTTCCCTCCTATTCTAAGGAGTGGCGCGGCGTATTCCAAAAGCGTTGGCATCGCCGCCACCGCCCGCGCAGTCACGGCGTCGAAAGCTTCCTTCCTGCCGAACTCCTCCGCGCGCACGCAAAAAATCTCGGCGCCCAAATTCAGCCTTTCGCTGACAAACAGCAAAAATTCCGTCTTTTTCGCCACGCTGTCCAGCATGGTTATTTTTATGTCGGGGCGCGCGATTTTGAGCGGCATCGCGGGGAAGCCGCCTCCGCTGCCTATGTCGCATACCTCCGCGCCGTGCTCCAGCGCAAAAGCCCCCAAAATGCTGTCGGCAAAGTGTTTAATAAAAATATCTTCCTTATTGGTTATCGCGGTCAGATTAAATTTAAGGTTCCATTCCTGCAAAAGCGAACAATATTCATTTAATTTGCCAGCCTGTTCAGGGCTAAGGGCAATTCCCGCCGTTTCCAAAATATAGCTTTCAATCATGTCCGTAATTATTGGCAAGGTAAACAATCAAAATCTGCACGTCCGCGGGCGAAACCCCGCTTATGCGCCCCGCCTGCCCCAGGTTGAGCGGCTTCATTCTTTTGAGTTTCTGCCTCGCCTCTATCCGCAGCCCTCCGATTTTTTCGTAATCGATATCGGGAGGCAGCCGTTTATTTTCCAGCCTTTGCGCCTCTGAGATAAGCGCCTCCTGTTTTTCTATATATCCGCGGTACTTAGTGTCGATTTCTACCTGCTCCATCGCCTGTCCGGACGCGCCCGCAAAAAGCCCCAGATATTTTTGCAGGTCATAAACAGTTATATTTTTCCGCTTAAGGCAGTCGGCAAGCGTAAGCCCCGCTTTGGGCTGCGGCTCGCCCTTTGCCGCGAACATTTCTATGAGTTTTTTGGGTGGGTAAATTTCTCCCATTTTCGACGTTATTTCCGCGATTTCGTCCTGTTTTGCCCTGAAGCGCGCATACCGTTCGTAGGAAACAAGCCCGATTTGCCGCCCGGTTTCCGTAAGCCTCAGGTCGGCGTTGTCCTGTCTAAGCACAAGCCTGTGCTCCGCGCGGCTGGTCATCATGCGGTAGGGCTCCTCGGTTTCCTTTGTCGTTATGTCGTCGATAAGCACGCCGATATAGCTGTTCTGCCTTGTCAGAATAAAAGGCGGCAGCCCGTTTATTCTCCTAAAGGCGTTCACTCCGGCGACAAGCCCCTGCCCCGCGGCCTCCTCGTAGCCGCTGGTGCCGTTTATCTGCCCCGCGAAAAAAAGCCCCTCGACGTTTTTCGACATAAGCGTGGGGTAAAGCGCCGTCGCGTCTATACAGTCGTATTCTATGGCGTAAGCGTCCCGCATTATTTCAACGTTTTCCAAACCCTCGATGGTGCGGTAAATTTGGTATTGCACCTCGGCGGGCATGCTGGAGGAAACCCCCTGCACATAGTACTCTTCAGTGCCCTCTCCCTCAGGCTCTAAAAAAACCTGGTGCCTTTCCTTATCGGTAAACCTTACGACCTTGTCCTCAATCGACGGGCAATACCTAGGCCCCACTCCCTTGATTCCCCCGTCGAAAATCGGCGCCAAATGCTTGTTGCGGAGTATCACCTCTTTGGTGGCGGGCGTGGAATACGTCAGGTAACAGTTTTTCAGTTTTGAGGGCACGCCGTCGTGCATATAGGAAAAGGGCGGCATCCGTTCCTCGCCTTGCTGAAGAACCGTTTTTTCAAAATCTATGCTCCGCGCGTTTACCCTCGCGGGCGTGCCCGTCTTAAAACGGCGCGTTTTAAACCCCAGCCTTTCAAGGCTTTGGGTGAGGCGGGTTGCGGGCGCAAAGCCGTTCGGCCCGATATTCTGCGACCACTTGCCTGTTATTACGCGCGAATTAAGGTATACCCCCGAGCATACGACAACGGCCCGCGCGGCATAAACCAATCTGTTCGCGGTCCCCACGCGGAAAAACTCACCGTCTTTAATTATGCTCACCGCCTCCCCTTGGCGCAGATAAAGCCCCGGGGTGGTTTCGAGCGTGTGTTTCATTAACGAATGGTATTTGTATTTGTCGACCTGGGCGCGCGGCGAATAAACCGCAGGCCCCTTGCCTCTGTTAAGCATCCTGAGTTGCAAAAGCGCCTTGTCGGCGTTTATGCCCATTTCGCCCCCGAGCGCGTCTATTTCCTTGACAATCTGCCCTTTCGCCGTGCCCCCGATAGAAGGGTTGCACGCGCAAAAGGCGACGGTGTCAAGGTTCGTCGCCAAAACGAGGGTTTTTGCCCCCAGCCGCGCCGAAGCCAGCGCCGCTTCGCAGCCGGCGTGCCCCGCGCCTATTACTATAATGTCAAAATCGAATTGCATCTTGCCAATCTATTTTCCCAAACAAAATTTTTCGTAAATCCTGTCGATTATTTCCTCCGAAGCCGTCGCCCCCGTAATAAGCCCGAGGGTGTTCCACGCGTTCCTTACCTCCGCCGTCACGCAGTCAAGCGTGGTGGTATCCAATGCGTCCAACGCGTTTTTAACGAAACGCTTCGCGTTTTCCACGCAGTCGGCATGACGGGCGTTCGTCAATATCGTGTCGTCCTGCCCGACCGAGCCGAGGCTGAATTTATCATAAATTTTTTGCTTCAATTCCTCTATATTGGTTCCGTAAAGCGCGCTAACCCAAATTTCGTTTTCCTTTAAACAAATTCCGTCGGTTTTAATTTTATCCATTTTATTGCGGACGATTATCACGGGCTTGTCTGTTTTTACCGTTTCCCCGCCGCCCTCAACGACGTTCAGCACCAAGTCCGCCTGCTCCGCCGCCCTTTGAGCGCGATCTATGCCTAATTTCTCGACATAGTCCTCGGTTTTGCGCAGCCCCGCCGTGTCGATAAAATTAAATTTCGCGTCCTTAAAAATTATGCTCTCTTTAAGCGTGTCGCGCGTCGTGCCCGCTATGTCGGTCACAATCGCGCGTTCCGAGCCGAGCAGAGCGTTAAGCAAGCTCGACTTGCCTACGTTGGTATTGCCTACGATTGCGATATTAACGCCGCCCGAAATAATCCGCCCCGTTTCCGCGGAAAACGCCAGCCTGTTTAAGCTGCCGTATATTTCCGATAGCTTACAGTATATCTGACCGCGCGACAAAACGTCCAGGTCTTCCTCGGGATAGTCCAGCGCCGCCTCGCATTCGGCGATAACGTCGGTTAATTCGTCCTGAATTTTCGCCGTCAGCTTCCCAAGCCTGCCGCTCATCAGGTTTTCGCCCGCTTTCAAAGCCAGCCTGCTTTCGGCGTCAATCATCTGAATTATCCCCTCGGCATTCGAAAGATTCTGTTTGCCGTTAAGGAACGCCCTTTTCGAAAACTCGCCGTTAACGGCCGTCCGCGCGCCCAGCGAAATACATTTCCGTATAAGCTCGCCCGCGACGCCCGCCCCGCCGTGGCAGTGGAATTCAACCGTGTCCTCGCCCGTATAAGAGCGCGGCGCGTCAAAAAACACCAACATGGCGCGGTCAGAAAAACCGTCCAGGCTGATTTTTCCCACCTTGAGCGTATTGGGCTCCTTGGGCATGGACGAAAATATTTTTCCAGCTATTTCTTTTGCGCGGCCGCCGCTCATACGAACGACCGCTATCGCCCCTCTGCCCGGCGGGGTAGAAAGCGCGACGATGGTGTTGTCTTTCATTTTGAATAAAAATCGGGGAATTCTTGTTCCCCGAGCTGCGTTAATTAATTATCTTCTTTTTTTCTTTTCGCTTCGGTAAACGAAGTTAAGGCTTTTTCTTTTTTGCATCGGCTCCGCCGTTTCTCTCCCTCCGGCAAGCGGCGCAATCACCACATACCTGTTCGGCTCCTCTCCCTCGCTGTGCGTCGCCACCTGCCTGCTGTCATGCAGAGCGGTATGGATAATACGCCTTTCGTACGGATTCATCGGTTCGAGCTTTACGTACCTTTTTGTGCGGACGACTTTTTTCTCGAGGTTTCTGGCAAGCTGCTCCAAAGTCTTTGCGCGCTTGGCGCGGTATTCCTCGGCGTCCACGACCACGCGCTTAAATTCCTCATGCCCCGCGTTAACCACAAGGCTCACAAGGTATTGCAGCGAATCCAGCACCTCGCCGCGGTAGCCTATTATCGACCCGCTGTCCGTACCGATAAGGTTCAACCGCACTTCCTTTTCGTCCTCGGTCATTTCCACCACGAAATTGAACTGCATTTTTCCCAAAATTTCTTCCAAAAAGTTCAGCGCTTTTTGCCCGTCGGTCTGCTTCTGTGTCAGTTCCACCTTGGCGCTTTTCAAAAACCCGCCTTCCGTCAAAACCTTTATGTCAACTTCTTCGAGGCTTAAGCCCATTTGCTTCAATCCGTTCTGGATTGCCGCCTCCACATTTTTTCCGCTGGCTTCTATTCTGTTCATTTTATCTTTTAGCTCCTACTGTCTTTTATAGCTCGCTTGCGGCGCGGCCGTTATTTTTTCTTTAGCTACTTTTCTGTCGATAATGGGCTGCATCACAAAATTGGCATTCCTTCATTATCCAATGGAATGTCAATATCTCGATTC
>DAITPX010000107.1:0-4955 GCA_036833365.1 Clostridia bacterium
ATATTGAATAAATCCGACCTTGCCGACAAAGCCAAAACCCGCGACTGGCAAAATTATTTTGAGGGGGAGGGCAGGCATACTGTCGTTATCTCGTCGGTTAATACGAACGAGCGCAAAAAAATTTCCGACGCGTTCCGTTTTATAGCGAAGCCGATTACCGAAAAATACGCCGCGAAGGGCGTTTTCAAGCCGGTGAGGGCTATGATAGCGGGCGTACCCAATTCGGGCAAATCGACGCTCATCAACTGCGTTTCGACGCGGAAAGCGGCCCTCACGGGCGACCGCCCCGGCGTGACAAAGGGCAAGCAGTGGATAAGGCTTGCCGAGGGAATCGAGCTTTTGGACACCCCCGGCACACTGTGGCCCAAATTTGAGGACGAGGCTGCGGCAAGGCGCCTTGCTTATATCGGAAGCATAAAGGACGAGGTAATCGACATACCCGAAGCGGCGGGGTTTTTGCTTGAGGAGCTGAGCATACTCTATCCCGCGGCGCTTGGGGCGCGCTACAAAACCGAAGCCGCAGGTAAAAACGGCGCGGAAATTTTGGACGAAATCTGCCTGAAAAGGGGATACATGCTGGGCGGGGGGCAGCCCGACACCGAAAGGTGCGCCAAAGCCGTGCTGGACGACTTCCGCAAGGGCAGGCTGGGCGCGCTTACGCTGGAGGCGCCGTGTTAGAATTTGAGTTTCAGATGTTTAAAGGCAAATCACTCGCGGGTGTGGACGAGGTGGGGCGCGGGCCTTTGGCAGGGCCGGTCGTGTGTGCGTGCGTCGCGCTGCCTTTGGACGACCTTATCGCGGGCGTAAAGGACAGCAAAAAGCTCACGCCCAAGCGGCGCGAGGAGCTTTTTTGGAAAATCGCGGGCAAAGCCACCGAGATAAAAATCTCGCTTTGCGACCACACGCAGATTGACAAAATTAATATTTTGAACGCCACCAAAAAGGCCATGACGGAATGTATCAACAATATGAAGACGAAGCTCGATTACGTTTTGGTGGACGCGGTAAGGCTTTCGGGCACGAAGTACCCCGTGCAGGCCTTTATAAAGGGCGACGACAGGAGCTACCTTATCGCCGCGGCTAGCATTGTCGCCAAGGTCGCGCGCGACAAAATGATGGTGCGGTACGACAAGGTTTATTCGGGTTACGGCTTTTGCGACAACAAGGGCTACGCCACAAAACAGCATATTGAAGCCATAAAGGAAAAGGGGCTGACGCCCATACACAGGCACAGCTTCGTCAAGCATTTTTTAGAGCCATGAACACAAGGTTTTTGGGGAGCCAGGGCGAAAAAACAGCGGTTATGCACCTCAAGAAAGAGCATTACCGCATAGTCGAAACGAATTATTCCTGCCGCTACGGCGAAATAGACATAGTCGCCAAAAAAGATAAGGTTTTGGTATTTGTCGAGGTTAAGTCCCGCGCGGATATGTCCTTCGGCGCGCCGTCGGAGGCAGTCACCCCCAAGAAACAGCAAAAAATTATTACCGCCGCGAAAAATTATATAGCCGAGCGCGGCGTAACCGACACCCCCATGCGTTTCGACGTCGTGGAGGTGCTGGACAAAAAAGTGAACCACATCGAGGACGCTTTCCGCCTTTAATTAAGGGGTGAAAACGTTATTAAAACCGAAAAAACAGCGAAAAAACGCTTGATTATAAACGGCGGTTATGATAATATATTGAGGTGACTTCGGGCGGTCCAATGGCAAAAATTTGCGTATGAACGCTTAGTTAACTTAATTTCAAGGAGGAAAAGTCAAAAATGGACATTATCAAGGCTATCGAAAAAGACAGCATGAAAGAAAATCTGCCCGAATTTAACGTAGGCGACACCGTCAAGGTTATGTTTAAGGTTATCGAGGGCAACAAGGAAAGGGTTCAGGCATATGAAGGAATCGTCATCGCGCGCAAGCACGGGGGCTTAAGCGAAACCTTCACGGTAAGGCGTATTTCGTCGGGTATAGGCGTGGAACGTACCTTCCCGATACATTCCCCCAAAATCGAAAGCGTCGAAGTGGTGCGCAAGGGCAAAGTCAACCGTTCTAAGCTCTACTATCTGCGCAAACGCACGGGCAAAGCCGCGAAAATCAAAGAGACAATCTAGCGTTATGCAAACGAAAAGCAATCCAAGCGGTTGCTTTTTTTATTGTTTTTGAATTTGTTTTTACTTTTTAGCGAAAAAATGACTTGTAAATTTTTCTTTAGCCATATATAATACAAAAAAGAATTAAGGGAGCGCTCAAAAGGAAAATGCTTTCAAAGGTAACGAGCTTCGGGCTTAACGGCCTCACAGGCTATCCCGTCGTTATAGAAACCGACATGCAAAACGGGCTGCCCGGGTGCAGCATCGTGGGGCTTGCCGATACAGCGGTAAAGGAATCCAAGGAGCGCGTGCGCTCGGCAATCAAAAACAGCGGGTTCAGATACCCCGTAGCGGCGATTGTTGTAAATATGGCGCCCGCCGACACCAAAAAAGAAGGTACCGTTTATGACCTTGCGATAGCTTTGGCCATGCTTATTTCGTCGGGGCAGCTTTCGCCCCTGAACGTCAAAAGGTTTGTGGTTTTGGGCGAATTGTCCCTCAACGGCGAGGTCAGGGCGGTTTCTGGGCTTTTGCCGATGCTTATTTCGGCGCGCGCGCAGGGGTTTTCGGCGGCGGTAATACCGTCGGAAAGCGTTGCGGAAGCCGAACATATAGACGGAATGGAGATTTTTCCCGTCGCCAGCCTTGCCGAGGCGGCGGACTTTTTGTCGGGGCAGAAGCAAATCGACAAAATAACCCCCCGCGCCTGGGAAAGCGGTGAAAACCGCGGGCCCGAGGGCGACATAAAATACATAAAAGGGCAGTACGCCGCCAAACGTGCCATGGAAATAGCCGTTTCGGGCGGGCATAATATTTTGCTTATAGGCCCTCCCGGCGCGGGCAAAACGATGCTGGCGAGAGCGGTGCCGTCGATTATGCCGCGGCTCAGCTTCGAGGAGGCTTTGGAAATAGCAAAAATCCACAGCGTGGCCGGCGTTTTGGACGGGTTTGTGTATACGCGCCCGTTCCGCTCGCCGCACCACACTGCGACGACGGCTTCGCTTACGGGCGGCGGCCCCAAGGCCAAGCCCGGGGAGATAAGCCTCGCGCACAACGGCGTTTTGTTTTTGGACGAGCTGCCCGAGTATTCGCGCAAAACCCTCGAATCGCTGCGCCAGCCCCTAGAGGACGGCGTCATAACAGTGGCGAGGGCGCAGGCGACGGTGAGCTATCCCGCGGATTTTATGCTTATCGCCAGCATGAACCCGTGCCCGTGCGGCAATTACGGCAGCGCGGCGCGCCAATGCACCTGCTCGGCGGCGCAGATTCATAATTATTTGTCAAAATTGTCCGGCCCCTTGTTGGACAGAATAGATATTCATGTGGAAGTGGACGGCGTGAGCTATTCCGAGCTTACGGTGGAAGCCGACAGCGAATCCTCGGCGGAGGTAAGCCGCCGCGTGGACAAGGCGCGGAACATTCAAAAGGAACGTTACGGCGGGACGAAATGCCGTTCCAACGCGCGAATGTCCGCCGCCGACATAAAAAGATACTGCAAGCTCGACGAAAAGTGCGCCAAGCTGATAGAAATGTCGTTTGAGAGGCTCAAGCTTTCGGCAAGGGCTTACAGCCGAATTTTAAAGGTCGCGCGGACGATTGCCGACCTTGACTCCAGCGAGAAAATCCGCCCGCAGGACGTCGCCGAGGCGATACAATACCGTTCGCTGGACAGGAAGTACCGCGTATGACGATTGAAGAAAAACTCTGCCTTATTATGTCGTCGCTGGAAATAACGGGGCACAAGCAGCGTGAAATTTTTTCCGCCGCCGAGCCGTCGTTGCTTTTTTCGGATTTCGGCGGGCAAACCAATAAGTTTGCCGAAATTTTGGGCGGCGATTCAATCCGTTTGAGGCACAGCCTCAACGATGAATATTTGAGCGGCATTTTGGAGCAGTGCGAAAAAAATTCCGTCAGGGCGGTTACCTTTTACTCGCCCGATTATCCCGAAAAGTTAAAAAATATCCCCGATCCGCCCATGACGCTTTATGTCAGGGGCAACATGGGGCTCCTCAACGAGCGCGGTATAGCGGTGGTGGGGACGCGCAAGGTTTCATCCTACGGCAGACGGGTGACAAACGCTTTTACCGCCGAGCTCGCCAGACGTCTGGTGATTGTTTCGGGGCTGGCCTACGGCGTGGATACCGCCGCGCACGAGGCGGCGCTGTCGGAGGGAGGCAAAACCGTCGCCGTTTTGGGCAGCGGGGTTATGAACGTTTATCCCGCCGCCAACCAAAATCTTGCGGAGAGGATTTTGTCCTCGGGCGGGGCGGTGGTTTCGGAGTTCGGATTGTTCGGCGCGCCGAATAACTATCACTTTCCTATGCGCAACCGCATCGTTTCGGGGCTTGCCGACGCGCTTTTGATTTGCGAGGCGCCTTTAAGGAGCGGCACGATGTCGACCCTTGAGCACGCTTTGGAGCAGGGCAAGGACGTTTACGCGGTGCCGGGCGAAATTTATTCGCCCAACTCTATGGGCACCAACGAAATTTTGAAAAGGCTTCAGGGCGCGCTTGTTACCGAGCCGAAGGATATTTTGGACAACTTCGGCATAAATTACGAAAAAACCGAAAAAACGCAAATTCAGCTTGACTTTTCGGAGCAACTTGTAGTAAATTTGCTTAGCCGCGGCAAAATGCATTTCGACGAGCTTGTCGCCGAAACGGCTTTGAAGCCCCACGAGCTCGCTTTTGTTTTGGCGAATTTGGAGTTAAAGGGATTGCTTGTAAAGCTGCCGGGCAACAATTATCAGTACATGGAGGAAAATTAGGTGAAACTTGTCATTGTGGAATCACCCGCAAAATCTAAAACTATCGCGAAATATCTCGGCGAGGAATACCGCGTTGACGCGTCGGGCGGGCACATAAGGGACT
>DAITPX010000108.1:0-4940 GCA_036833365.1 Clostridia bacterium
GGTGTAGCCGTGCAGGTATGTAGACTCGACGTTTTCGATGAGGTCGACCAGCTGCTCGTTGACGCAGGCGGGCGCGGGTACGCTGGGGTTTCCGATGCTGAAATCGAAGACGTTTTGCGCGCCGATTTGGGACTTGCGCGTTTTGCCGTATTCAAAAATTTCGCGGATAGTCGAGCGTTTTTTGCCCAGCCGCATCATTTCTTTTGAAATCATTATTCATTTACTCCTTGACAGATTTTTTGTTTTTTCGGGCGTCACAACCAAACGCCCAAAGTATCTATAACATATTACGCGGGGTTTGTCAATGCCGCGCCCCCGTAAATCCCAAGCGTTTGCTTTTTTAGTCGGGTTAAAGCGGCGGTTTTTCAGGGAGCAAATTTTTTATAAGCTTGCGGGCGCCTGACTTTTAATCTTGTGAGTTCCGGCCTATGCGGCGGTATGGCAATGTTACTTATTTTATGAATATATAAACCTGCGGTTAGCGGTATCGGTTTGATTAACGGAGATTATGGCTTATATTTTTTTGGATTAAAATATTGTTCTAAAAGTTAAAATTTCACGTATCCGTCACGTATTTATCACCGAAAAAGCACGCAAAAACCGTTAAAAAACGTGAAAAAACCCGCGAAAAACGCGAAAAAAACGGTATATTTTTCAAAAAATTTCAGAAACCCGCCCAAAAGTTATTTCGTCGAAGTTAAATTTTTGAAAATTGCCGCACCTAAAATCAGCCGGCTTTAAAAGAAGAGTTTGAGCCGGCGAAAAACGTGCGGCGAAATTTTAGGTTTAAACGGCATAATCGAAAAGCGGGTGCGTTTGCTTTTGGCTGCCGCGCAAAAGTTTGCCGTAGAACTAAAAACGTTTTTTGTTACAAGAAGTTGCGGACACATGATGGGTTGTTTAGGAAAGCGAAAAAGGCGTATAAGCTAGCGCGTTTTAAATGCATCCCCGTTGTTTGGGTACCGTAAGAGTAAAAACCTATAGGCAATAGTATTTAAATATGCGCCGCCACTTTGTTTTAGAGAGCTTAAAACGTAAAAGACGACGGCTATCGAGTTCTGCTCGGACGATAACCGCCGTTTGTGTTAAACCCATAGGTTGTGCGGGCGCCGGAAAACATGAAATAGATTCATAATGGGAGCTTGCGGGTCAGGTTCGCCGCCACATAAAAGCGCGCGGGTGGCGGTAATAAGGGCGTTACGCTTTTTAAGCGCCTTGTTTAAACATTTAAAAATACTGCCGCACGGCGCCGTAGATTTTGTCATTTTTGTAATGGATATAACGCAAAAGCGGATTTTTTTAAGCCGATAACCCGGCGATAATCAAATCGGTTCAGTCGGCGTAATTGACATAGAAGTAGGCGGCAGAGCGGTAGCAGTTGCGTACAAGCTGGGAGGAGAAAGTGCCGTTAGTCGTGGCGCCCGTGTACAATACCGACGTGCCCGTGATGATTTTGCCCAAGTAGTACGAGCCGTCGTAAAGGTCGCTTGTGGGATAGTCGGGGCTCATGAGCCCTTTGTCGAAGCTGTCGAAAACGTTGCCGCTCGTAATCGCCACCGTCTGGTACTCGCGGTGGTATTCGCCGGTCACCTCGAAATATTCCTTTGCGCGAGTGCCGTCGGTCACCACCGAATAGGCGATTATTTTGTCGGTTTGCTTGTTGACGACGATAATAAGCGTAAACGCGTTGGGTATCTGGCTGTCCCAGCCCTGGTAAGAAGCGCCGTTTGAGACTACCTTTCGGCTGCCCTTGATTTTCATGGCGACGACTTCGGTTCCGTCATCGGCGGTGCCTTCGGCGGCGTACAGGACGCTGCCGACAATCGGGTTGACCTCATAGTCCGTCGCAATCGTTGTGTATTCAGCGGCGTAAACGGCGTTAAGCTCGGCTTTTTCGAGTTCGTTTGTGTCGGGCACAACCCCGAAGGCTTTTTCGAGGTAATTTGACGCTGCGTAAACGCTGTAAAGGACGGCGCGGCTTGTCGCCGTCGCGCCCGTGGCGGGAACCAAATCAATGTCCGTGCCCGCGGGCTTATTTTTGTAGGAGCCGAGGTAATCCTCGGTGATAAAATCGGCGAAGCCCTCCGACTGGGCGTATTCGCCCAGCTTGACGACGTGAGCGATTGTGCCGTCGCTTTGGAAATAAACGCCGCACAGCATGTAAGGGTTATCCTCTAGGTGGTAGCCGTAGTAGCCTTTCGCCTCGACATAATAGCCTTTGGAGTTTTTGGCGGCGAGAACGGCCTCGCCTACGTCTTCATAAGCCGCGTTTTTGGCGTCGAGCTCGGTTTTTGTCATTGGCTCGGGCTCGAAGGTTTCCTCGCCCGTCAATAAATCCTTAAATTTTGCGTCGAGCGACACGTTTTGGGTGACGGGAGCGGAAAAACTGAATTTTTGCCCGTTTTCGTACCAGCCGGCAAATTGGTAGCCGTAGACCGTTTTCGGCTTGTATTCCGAAACGTTGCCGCCCGGGTCGGAAAAATAGGTTTTTTCGGTTTTGCCGTTGACGTTGAAGTCCACCTTGTACCATGTCCCGCAGGAAGCGGCAATGAGAAGCAGAAATAATACAGACAATGTTAAAGCGATTTTTTTCATTTAGTTTTACCTTTATTAAGTAAAATACACCCCGCGGACGAGGTGTATTTAAAGTTTTTTTAATGCGGTTTAAGCCTCTTGGGGAGGAGCCCAAACCGACCAGTTGTCGGGATAGTTGTGTTCGGTCACGCTTGTTTCCAGGGACGTGTCGGGCTTGCCGATGACGATTGCCGCAACAAACTTGAGGTTGCCCGTGACATTGACGACTTCGCCCGTGTTGCCGTTGGTGTACTGGAGGCCCTCGACATATTTGTCGACGTTAAAGCCCTTGGAGCCGCTGTCGAACTGTCCGTTGTCCTTAGGCAGCGCGACGGTCATAAAGAAGTGCGTGCCGTAGCCCAAGGCAATCGCCGCCGTGTTGAGGTAGCCCGAGACGATTCCGACATTGTAGTAGCCCCTGTCGGGCTGAACGGGGACGGTGCCGCCGTCTGCGCGGGTCGCCGCGTCGTAGAGTCTGTCGGAAAGC
The DNA here is from genome assembly GCA_036833365.1 of Clostridia bacterium. GTDB lineage: Bacteria > Bacillota > Clostridia > Christensenellales > CAG-314 > JAQUSX01. The sequence continues at coordinate 3,062 of DAITPX010000108.1, forward strand.
ACCAAAATCGTCACCGTGCCTTCGGAGGTGGCTTCGCCGTAAGTCGTGCCGATGATTTCAAGCTGCTCTTCGGGATCGGTAACCGCTACCAGATAATAGTCGGTTTTGCCGCCCGAGGTGGGGGCAAGCGAGGCGTAATGCAGAATCTGGTTGATTTGGTCGTCGGTGGGGCGGGAGGCGGCGTCGGTTTTGAAAGCGCCGTTTACGATGGTGCGCCATGTGCCGCTGTCGTCCTCAACCCAGTCGATAAACTTGTTGGGCTTGTAGACGTTAGCCTCCTCCAGGTCGTCCTCGAGATCCTCGATTCTTTTGTTTGCGGCCTCGAGCTGGGTTTGGAGATTCTTCTTTTCGGTGTCGTCGCCGCACGCGGCAAAGATTCCGACCGCCAAGGCTAAAACAAGCATAATCGCGATTATTTTTGTTTTTTTCATTATTTTACTCCTTGTAAGTAAATTTTTATAGACTGATTTTTGCCATTTATTTTAGGAGTATACATTTTGACGAGGGATTTTTGGAAGAGGCCCGAACGGCGCCTATAAGGAAGCGGCGGCCCGATGCCGGATGCCTGAGAACATAAGGAAATGGGAAAAAATCGGAGCGGCGAAATAAGCCGGATTCGGAAAGGGAGAAAACCGTCCGTCGGAGTTCGGGCAGGGCGCGTTAAGACGCGAAGAAATTCGGGACCGGGGCGCATCTTAATCAGAACTCGGATTTGTATAAAATAAAGGAAGAGGGCTTGGGCATAACGGCGCGCAATGCTTAGGTGAATAAAGCGCATATCAAAGCGGCGGGTAAACGCGCGGTTGCTTTGGGAAATTTTTGTAAAGGCCGGGGGCGGCGAAAGGGGAGGAAGGCTTAAGGGAATAAGAAAATCTATTTTCAAAAGAGCGAAGGGCTAACGCAACGGGCATTTGAAAAGGCTCAAGCGGCGGGCGTATCAGTTGCCTCTTCTATAAGAAAAAGTTATCCCGATAGCCTCTACTATGAAAATGCGAATAATATAGGGTAATACCTGCCATGAGAACCGTCGTTTAACAAAACGGACAGGAAGTCCAGAGATTTGGGAAATAGGGCCGCCGTCGGTTTGAGGGCAAATTAACGGTTTGGACAATAACCGTTTGTAGGTCAGGTCTATTCCGAACGCGCCGAGCGGAGCCATAACGAGAATGGAGAGCACGGCGACGGTGAGTATCAGCGGTCCGCCGTTAAACTTCAATACGGTGCAGCCCAAAGCCATAACGCCAAGCAGTCCTGAGAGCGGAAAATACCGATTAACGGCATTTTCGAGAAAAACGAAAAAAATTGCGACAGCGAGCAGAATCATGGCTTTTACGGTGGCGCGGGGCTTTATTTTTTTGAAAAACAAGACAAGGCCGAGTCCGGCGAAAACCCCCAGAGCGAGCCCAGTAAGAATAGAGAGGGGAATTTTTGCAAGGCTTAGAAAGTCGAAGCCGTTTGTTTCGTAAGCGCCCATAAACGAGGCAAACAGCACGATAACAAACACGTCGTCGGCAGACGACCCGGCCATAAGAAGCTGGGGGATGTTTTTGTCCATGCCGTGCCCGCTTTCAATCAGCTTAAGCATGCGCGGAACGATAACAGCCGGCGAAACCGCGCCAAGGATGGTTCCCATAACAGCGGCTTCCAAATAAGAAATGCCGAACAAAAGCGGCGCGAAAATCGTGGTGGCGATAATTTCGATTGATGCCGGAACAAAGCACATAAGGACGGCGGGGCGGCCTATCTTTTTTAAGGCGCTTATATCGAGCGCAAGGCCTGCCCTCAGCAAAATAATCACGAGCACGATTTGACGCAGGTCGGTCGAAATTGCCAATATTTCAGGCGCGATAAGGTTAAGGGCATATGGGCCCAACGCTAT
>DAITPX010000109.1:0-4929 GCA_036833365.1 Clostridia bacterium
ACCTAAAAGGAGGACTATGGACTATGAAAAAGTATCTGTGCCCCATTTTGCCGAAAATCCTGCCGTCGGCGGAGGTCACTCCTTCGATTGCCCAAACCGAGCCGTTGGGGTTGAAATCGGCGCCGTTCGACGGGTTTCCGCCAAAATCGGCGTATTGCGTTGCGATTTGCCCGTTTTTGCGCATGATTCGGAGTGTCTTTGCATCAGCCACAAATTTTCCCTCGCCGTGCGACACCGGCACCGAATAGACCTGTCCCACATCGCACTTGTTAAGCCATGGCGAAAGGTTGCTGGCTACGCGCACCCGCACGATTTTGGACTGGTGCCGAGAGATGTCGTTAAACGTCAGCGTGGGGTTGCCCGAAGAAGGCGGCGCTATTTTGCCGAAAGGAATCAGCCCCAGCTTGACAAGCGCCTGAAAACCGTTGCAGACGCCGCACATCAATCCGTCGCACCCCAAAAACTCTTCAAGCCCTCCCGCCACAACCGCGTTGCGCATAAAAGCGGTGATAAATTTCGCCGAGCCGTCTGGTTCGTCCCCGCCGCTGAAGCCGCCCGGGATAAACAATATCTGCGAATTTTTGAGCTTTTCCGCAAAGCTTTCCAAAGATTCCTTTATCCCCGCAACCGAAAGGTTGTTGACAACAAAAACGTCCGTTTCCGCTCCCGCCGCCGAAAACGCCTTAGCGGTGTCGTATTCGCAGTTTGTGCCGGGAAAAACGGGTATCAAAACGCGTGGCTTTACGACGTTAAAGCGGCATTTTTGTTTGTTCGCATTTATAAACGAAATTTTTTCGGGTTCGGGTTGAACGGCTTTCGTCTTTGTCGGGTAAACGCTCTCGAGCTTTGAGTTTGAAATTTCCTCCAGCTCCGCCAAGCCGATTTCGGTTTCGCCTAATTTCAGCGAATATTTCTCCGTAACGCGCCCCAAAGGCTCTCCGACTTCGATGTCCGACGCCAGTTCCAAAACGAACGCGCCGTAATTGTAGCCGAAAAGCGTTCCCAAATCTATATTATTTTCAAATCGGAATCCAAGGCGGTTGCCAAGGCACATCTTAAATATGCTTTCGGCGACTCCGCCCAAGCCCGGCGTGTATGCGGAAACGACCGTTTTACTTTTAATGAGCTTGTTAACCAAACCGAAGTTTTCTTTAAGGCTGTTTGTGTCGGGCAGCCCGTCGGTTCCGACGCGGGGCGAAAGCAAAACCACCTTATTGTTCGCCTTTTTAAACTCAGGCGAAATAATATTGTTACAATCCGCCGTGCTCACCGCAAAGGAAACCAGCGTCGGCGGGACGTTCAGGTTTTCAAACGTGCCGCTCATGGAATCCTTGCCGCCGACGGACGCTATGCTTAAATCTGTTTGGGCTTTAAACGCGCCCAAAAGCGCTGCGAAAGGCTTGCCCCATTTTTTGGGGTCGCTTCCGAGTTTTTCAAAATATTCCTGAAACGTAAGGTAAATTTTTTCCGAGCCCGCGCCCGTGGCTACCAGCTTCGCCGCCGATTCGGCTACCGCCAGATACGCCCCGTGGTAAGGGCTCTTTTCGGATATAAACGGGTTGTACCCCCACGACATCGCCGAGCAGGTGGACGTGTCGCCGTTTTCCAGCGGGATTTTCTGCACCATCGCCTGCGTCGGCGTGGATTGGCACCGCCCGCCCAACGGCAAAAGCACCGTGCCCGCCCCTATGGTGGAGTCGAACATTTCCCTAAGCCCGCGTTTGGAGCAGGCGTTGAGGTTGCCCGCAAGCCCCCTCATGCCGTCCGCAAAGCCGTCCGGGATTTTTTTGCCGAAGGGCCGCGGCTTTTCGACAAAAACGTCCGTGTGCTTTTCCGCGCCGTTGGAGTTTAGAAATTCGCGTTCGATATCGACGATTTTCTGTCCGTTCCAGTACATTACGAGGCGCGGTTCCTTTGTCACGGCCGCAATCTGCGTAGCCTCCAAATTTTCTTTTTTCGCGAAGTCTATGAATTTTTCGGCGGCCTCTTTCGCCACGACGACCGCCATTCTTTCCTGCGATTCGCTTATCGCCAGTTCGGTTCCGTTCAGCCCCTCGTATTTTTTGGGTACTTTGTCAAGCCAAATTTCAACGCCGTCGGCTAGCTCGCCCACCGCCACCGAAACCCCGCCCGCGCCGAAATCATTGCATCGTTTGATAAGAGTGGAAACCGCCTTATTGCGGAAAAAGCGCTGAATTTTGCGTTCTTCCGGGGCGTTGCCCTTTTGCACCTCGGCGCCGCAGCTCGTCAAAGACTCGGCGGTATGCGCCTTGGACGAGCCCGTCGCCCCGCCGCAGCCGTCGCGCCCCGTCCTGCCGCCGATAAGTATGACCGCGTCGCCAAAGACGGGTTTTTCCCTGACCACGTTTTCGCCAGGAACCGCGCCTATGACGGCGCCGATTTCCATGCGTTTGGCGGCAAAGCCGTCGTGGTAAATTTCGTCCACAAGCCCCGTCGCCAAACCGATTTGGTTGCCGTAAGAGCTGTAGCCGCTCGCGGCGTTTTTCACTATTTTGCGCTGGGGAAGCTTTCCTTTTAACGTTTGGCCAATGGGAGCCAACGGATTGCCCGCCCCCGTCAGGCGCATCGCGGCATAAACGTAAGCCCTGCCCGAAAGAGGGTCGCGTATCGCGCCGCCAATGCAGGTCGCCGCGCCGCCGAAAGGCTCGATTTCCGTCGGGTGGTTGTGCGTTTCGTTTTTAAAAAGCAGCAGCCAGTCCTCTCTTTTGCCGCCGATGTCAACTTTTATTTTTACCGTGCAGGCGTTGATTTCGTCGGACCGGTCCAGGTCTCCGAGCTTTCCCTCTCTTTTCATGCGGCGCATTGCAACCGTCGCCAAATCCATCAGCGTGACGGGTTTTTCCCTGCCGACAGATTTGCGCGCCGCCAAATACTCCTCATACGTTTTTTGTATAAATGGGCTTTCAAAAACGGCGTTGTCGATAACGGTCGAAAAAGTCGTATGGCGGCAATGGTCCGACCAATAGGTGTCCAGCACCTTTATTTCGGTGACGGTGGGCTGCCTGCCAACGGACGCGAAATATTTTTGGCAAAGCCTTATATCGCCCTCGTCCATTGCAAGCCCCATTTCACGGGCGAGCGCCTTGAGCCCTTCGCCGTCCATAGCCGTAAAGTTCTGGACCAATTCGATTTTTTTCGGCACTCCGTAAACAAAAACCAAAGTTTTTTTCAGCCCCAATTCGGCTTCGCGGCACTCAACGGGGTTGATAAGGTAACGCTTGATTATATCCAAGTCGCTTTTCGACAAATTTCCGTGAAGCAAGTAAATTTTAGCCGTCCTGATAACGGGACGCTCGCCTTGGCTGATAAACTGAACGCATTGCTCGGCTGAGTCGGCGCGCTGGTCGAACTGCCCCGGCAGGTATTCCACGCCAAATATTTGCGGGCATTCCGGCAGCTTGTAAAAAACGTCGTCCGTCGGCGGCTCTGAAAAAACTTCCGTTACGGCCTTTTTAAAAATCTTTTCGTCGATATTTTCAACGTCGTATCGGTTCAGGACGCGTATATTTTCCAAGGATTTTATGCCGAGCGTGTCGCGAAGCTCCGCCAAAAGCGTTTCCGCGTCGCGGGCAAAATTTTTTTTCTTTTCAATGTAAACTCTAAAAACCATTTTTCTTTGCAGCCTCCGAACAAGCCTTTTTCCCGATATCCGTGCGGTAAAACGCGTTTTCGAACGAAATTTTTTCCACTCGTTTATACGCCGTTTCTATTGCCTTGGGTAAGGTGCTTTCCACCGCGACCACTCCCAGCACCCTGCCGCCGTTTGTCAAAAGCTTTCCGCCGCTCTCTTTGACGCCCGCGTAACAGACATACGGCTCGATCCCGTCGGGAACGCGCACCTCATAGCCCTTTTGAAATTTTATCGGGTAGCCTTTTGACGCCATAATGACGCAGCAGGCGCTTCGGTCGGAAAATTCGATTTTCGTTTGCCCCAAAGTGCCGTTTGTGGTGGAAAGCATTATCGTCAAAAGGTCGGTTTTTAACAGGGGCAAAACCACCTGCGCCTCGGGGTCGCCGAAACGGCAGTTGTATTCTATCACCTTAACGCCACCGCTTGTCGCCATAAGCCCGAAATACAGGCAACCCTTAAACTCTATCCCCTCGTTTTGCAGCGCGCAAAGCGTGGGGTAGACGATGTTTTCAAGTGTGTCTTTTTCCACTTCCTCGGTGTAAACGGGGCTGGGCGCGATTGTGCCCATGCCGCCCGTGTTGAGCCCCAAGTCGCCGTCGAAAGCCCGTTTGTGGTCGGTGGAGCTTACCATCGGCACAATCGTTTTGCCGTCGGTAAAGCACATAAGGGTAAATTCCTCGCCCGAAAGGTACTCCTCCACCACGACCTTGTCGCCGCTTGCCCCAAACACCTTGTCGCGCATGACCGAGTCTATTGCCGCCTGCGCCTGCATATAATCCATGACTATCGTCACGCCCTTGCCCGCGGCTACGCCGTCGGCCTTTATGACGGCGGGATAGTCGGAATTTTTGAGGTATCTCAGCGCGTCCTCGGGGTCGCCGAAGGCGCGGTATTTGGCCGTAGGTATGCCGTGCTTAAGCATAAAGTTTTTTGCGAAAACCTTACTTCCCTCAAGCATCGCCGCTTTTTTGGCGGGGCCAAAGCAGGGCACTCCCTTTTCGTTGAGACTGTCCACAAGCCCCAAAACCAACGGGTCGTCGCACGCGACAACGGCGTAATCTATATTTTTTTCAACGGCGAAACCGACCACACCCTCAATGTCCGTCGCGCTTATATCCGCGCTTTGGGCGATTTTGTCAATGCCTCCGTTTGAGGGCAGCACGAAAATTTGGTTTTCGTCCCCCTTTTCCAAAAGTTTTTTGACTATGGCGTGCTCCCTGCCGCCGCCGCCTACTACCATGATTTTCATTTTGTCCCTCCTAGTGGTGGAAAAGCCT
>DAITPX010000110.1:0-4885 GCA_036833365.1 Clostridia bacterium
GTTATAAGCATGCCGAGCAAGGGCGGAAGCTTTAGTTTTTGCATTATGCCGCAGAGGGCTAAACCGCAGACGATTATAAGGGGCAAAACTTAAAAGCATGTTGTACTCCTTCGCGGAAATAAAAAAGACCGATAATTTCCGCAATAAAAATTGCAGAAGTCATCAGCCGTAACACCGGTTTTGCCTTTCGGCAAGGGAGAACTTCTTTCCCTTTGCATTAATATACGGCATTATTATTGAAAAGTCAATTAAAAACACGGAGTTGACGAGGCTTTGGAGAGATATGGCGGGAGGGGATAGGCGTGTTTTAGTTAGGGGTGAGCAATCTTCCGGTAAGATTAATTTTTGAATTTTCGGGAGAAAAATTTGGAGGTAACGCCGGACAAATAATTGACATAATGTAAAAGTAGTGTTAGTATGCTAAATAATCGCAACCTGAAACGAGGTTTGGATTTTTATGAAAAATTCGTCTTATTTTAACGAAATAACCGATTACGGGCGCCGATGTCGAATCGCGGCGCATTTTGCCGCAAGCTGTTGCAGCCGCGTCGAAGCGGCCGGATTTTAGCGCGTGCCCGTAAAGGTAATTTAGGTTTTTTCTCTTTTTTTACTTAAACGCGGGCGCCGCCTGAAAACGGCACTTGCAACAATCTTCCGAAAATATTTTTAAAAATTTGATTGCTCGTTTTATAATACGGCGCGGTAACGCATTAAGGCTTTTTGGCTTTAGCGCTATATTTTAATACGGCGGTTGTTTGGTATTAACCTTAAATAAAGGCGACTACGTATTTTCATGATTTTTGAGGATTTTTAGATTTATCCGAAAATCAAGAAATTTCCGAGGGCGGAGGGTTATTTTGGAAGAAGCGGATTTAAATTGCATAATTAAAGGCGGCGCCGCGGCGAAAACGGATTTTGGCAAACGGCTTTTTGAAAGCCCTTAAGATAAATATTTAACAAGGGAAACGGAAAAAATAATAAAATAATTAATAAGGAGCAACATTTAAAAAATGTCAGGAATTTATAAATCGATAGACCGGCTTATAGGCAGGACGCCTCTTTTGGAGCTGGTAAACTTTGGAAGCAAAAACAAACTGGGCGCTGCGATAGTCGCCAAGCTGGAATACTTTAACCCCGCGGGCAGCGTTAAGGACAGAATCGCCAAGGCGATGATTGACGACGCGGAGGCGAAAGGAACGCTGAAAAAAGGGTCGGTTATTATCGAGCCTACGAGCGGCAACACGGGCATAGGGCTTGCGGCGGTGGCGTCGGCGAGGGGGTACAGAATAATATTTACCATGCCCGAAACGATGTCGGTGGAGCGCAGGAAGCTGATGAAGGCCTATGGTGCGGAAATCGTTTTGACCGAAGGGGCGAAAGGCATGAAAGGCGCGATAGCCAAAGCAGAAGAGCTCGCCGGGGAAACGGGCGGCGTCATACTGGGCCAGTTTACCAACCCCGCCAATCCCGCGGCGCACCGCGCGACGACGGGCCCCGAAATTTGGGAGGACACCGACGGCAAGGTAGACATTTTTGTGGCCGGGGTGGGCACCGGCGGCAGCGTGACCGGCGCGGGAGAATTTTTGAAATCAAAAAACCCCGGCGTCAAGGTCGTGGCGGTGGAACCCGCGGCGTCACCCGTGCTTTCTAAGGGCGTAGCGGGGCCGCATAAAATTCAGGGAATAGGCGCGGGATTTGTGCCAGAGGTGCTTAACCAAAAAATTTACGACGAGATAATAGCCGTCGAAAACGACGACGCGTTCGCCGCGGCAAGGGAAATCGGGCATACCGACGGCGTGCTGGTGGGCATTTCGTCGGGAGCCGTCGTGTTTGCGGCGAAAAAGCTGGCGGCGCGGCCTGAGAATAAGGGAAAAATCATAGTCGCGCTACTTGCAGATAACGGAGAAAGGTACCTTTCGACCGCGCTGTTCGAATAAAAACCCGGAGAGAAAAACCGGCGGATTTTATTTATATGGCGGTTAGGCGGCTTGAGTAAGTAATTTAAGGTTTTGCCCTGCCGTTGGAAAATTTGGGCGCGGTTGCCGAAATTTTGCGGCCGGACAGGGGCGTAGGTTGCGGTACATAAAATGCCGGCTTTTAATTTAACAGCCGGCATTATTGTACAAAATCGCGGAATTAAGTCGAGGCTATTCGCTCTTTTTCAGCTAATATAGATTGATAAAAATAACTGGGAGCCAGTCTGGCGATTGTTTGCCGGTTTTGAGAGACTAGCCTTAAGCGTAAACTGTTTGACCGAAAAACTGGCGGACTAAAATCGGGGATAAAAATATGAGATTTTCCAGGGACACTATAAACGGCATACGGGGCGCGGCAAAGCGGCTTGCGCACCGAAATAAGGAAAAATACGGCTGGACATTTGAGCTGCACGGGCTGAAAAGACAGGCCGCAAGGCTTTTGGCGCTTTTCAGGCGCGCGATGTACCCGGGGATTTTCGGCGGGGGACATGCGGACAGATGCGGAGAAAAAACCGTGAAAAGGCATTTGATTTCGGCTTCGGGGCTGCTTTTTAGGGTGCTCGGCAAGGTTATGCCGGAGACGGGTAAAGAGCGCATAAGCGCGGTTGTGCGCGAATTCGTCGCGGGGCTTGGCGGCGTGGCGGAATGCCTTGAGAGCGACGTCAGGGCTGCGTATGAGGGCGATCCCGCCGCGAGGACGGAGCGGGAGATAATGCTTTCGTACCCCGCGTTCGAGGCGATAAGCGTTTACCGCCTGGCGCACGCGTTGCACAGGCTGGGGGTGCCGCTGGTGCCGCGAATGATGACGGAATATGCGCACGGCGCGACAGGAATAGACATTCACCCCGGGGCGGAAATTGGCAGGCGGTTTTTTATCGACCATGGGACGGGGGTGGTAATAGGCGAGACCTGCGTTATCGGCGAACACGTTAAGCTTTATCAGGGGGTGACGCTGGGTGCGAAAAGCTTTGAGCTTGACGAAGAGGGCAACCCGATTAAGGGGATAAAACGGCACCCGAACATCGGCAGCAACGTGGTGATTTACGCGGGCGCGACGATTTTGGGCGGCGATACCGTGATTGGCGATAATTGCGTAATCGGCGGCAACGTGTGGTTGACGCATTCCGTCGAGGCGGGGAAAAAGGTGTTTTATAACAACGGCGGGGAGTAGGAAGTTTTGGCGGTGGCCGTGCCTGTTAAGCTAACGGAATTAAATAACGAAATGAAAGAATTGCGGCACGGTTGAGTTTTTTAACGGTTTTGGCAAATATAACTTTTCCGCACTCGAAAAGCTCTTAGGCTGGATTTTTATCGGAACTGATGCGGCAAAACCGCGGAATTGCTCCGCGCTTTTTCGCTAAAGCCGCTCAAAAAGTTTATTATTAATTCAAATTTAAAAGTTTACCTTGTAATCAAAAGCAACCGTTTTGTCGTTATATATAGTAGTGAAAAGGACAACCCGAACTGAGTTAATCGATTAGTATATTGGAGCTTAACAAGAAATAAGTTGTAATATAATAGCGCAATCAAAGATAAAAATCAAGCCGCGCTCTGCCTCACTTATAGGTTTTATATGGTCCGACTATCATTTTTACTGCCGGCGGAAGACAGATATAAAATCTTCGCAACGGCAAGGAAGGGGCTTCAAATCTCACCGAACGCTTGACGAACAGCGAAGTTGGCGCGGCGATGCGTGAGTCGAGCACGGAACATATAAAATTTCTAGATAAAAATTTTTGAATTGTGGGAAAACGCACAGATATTTGGATATATTTGGAGATTTTTTGATTTTTATCTGCACAAACCGCGAAAGAATTGTTTGGCGAAAGGGCCGGGATTTCAGCTATTTGACGGGAGGAAACGGCGCGTGGTAGAATGGGTTTGGCTAGAGAGGTTTTTGAACAATATGTTTTATAAACTATTCGAAATATTGGGATAAGGTTTGGAATTGGCTTAAAGGCATTTTTATTTAAGAAGAGGCAAGTGTCTTGTCTCGGAATAGAGGCACCAAATCAAATGGCTTATGAGGATTAAATAATGATACGGTTTATTGAGAATGCCGGGGAAAAAGAGGAAATAGCGAAAAACGTGCTGGAGGATTTGCCCGAGTGGTTCGGGCTGCCCGAAAGTACGGCGGAGTACATTCGCCGCGGCAGGGAAATGCCGTTTTTCGCGGACATCGAAGGCGGGGAGGCGAGGGGTTTTGCCGCGCTCAACGAGACAAGCCCTTTTACGGCGGAAATTTACGTTATGGGCGTCAGGAAAAAATTTCACAGACTCGGCGTGGGCAGGGAGCTGTTCGGGAAGTTTTTGGATTACGCAAAGGAGCGCGGCTATGAGTTTGTTCAGGTAAAAACCGTGCGGCAAGGCTGCTATAAAGAATATGATATGACGGCGGCGTTTTATAAGTCGTTGGGGTTTAAGGAACTGGAGTGCTTTCCCACGCTTTGGGACGAGTGGAACCCGTGCCAGGTTTACGTAATGGCGGTGAGGTAAATTTTTTTGAAAATACTCGCACCGTTTAAATGGATATTTAGCCTGCGAAATAAAGGTATTATAGAGGTAACCATGCCGTTTAGGGGCTAATGGGAACCGATTAAGCGGACAAAGGTAGTGCGGGAGATTGCTATAAGGTCGGTTAGAACTAGAAAGATATTTTGCTGCGTGAATAAGAATTTTTAGAATTTGAATAATAAATTAAAAATTTTTCACTAATAGGTTGTTTAGCAAACCCGCAAATAATTATCTGAAGCTTGTCGCACACCTTATTAAATAGGCGCAAGGCCGCCGAATAAGCGGCGGCCTTGCTTTACGTAAATACTTTATTCGAGTAATTCTTTTTTCATTTGAATAAACTCCTCTTCAGTTATTAAGCCTTCCCTAAAAAGACTGCCGTACTCGCGAAGCAA
>DAITPX010000111.1:0-4875 GCA_036833365.1 Clostridia bacterium
GCCCTTGACGGTGTTGACGACGATTTCTTTTTCAAAAACACTGACCACGTCGGTGACGCCGCCTATCGTTACGCCGCCTTCAGTTACCGCCAGCGAATGCTTTTTGTCCATTTTTCCCCTCCCTGATATATTTATCCCTTTCTATTTTATTTTGGCTTCCCCACGACTATAACCCTTAATCGCGTTTCCTTACGCTTTCTCCGCGCTTTGTCACAAAAATCTTAATGGAAACAAAATAAAAAGGCGCTCAGAGCGCCCTTTAATTAAAATATTATTGCACTTTGATAGCCGCAAAAATCCTGCCTTGGCACTAAAGTCAAAAACTAAAAACCTATGCTGCATATTTAATATGGTCTTTTAGAATTTATTTTTATAGAATTCAATTATAAATTCGGCCTAAACTGTTTTACTTCCGTGCATTTTCAATTTGTTTCATTTCATCAATCGTTATCTGCCTTTTGTATGTCGGGCATTGAATTCAGTCCATACAAATTTTATATTCCTATCATGTAACTATCACATGCGGAAAAATCAAAATCCTTGGCTTCCTCCGATTTCCAATTGACAATCTTTGATACCTTTATTTTCGTTAATCTCGCATTACAGTCGGGGCAGTAACGCTTTTTGAAATTTACATAAAAAGGGCTAAGAAATGTTCTGTTATAGCCGTGTATCTTTATATTTGCTCCCTCCCCGATTGAGCATCGCCCTTAAAACTTCAAGGAATTTAACAATTTTATTGACAAAACTGACCTATGCGATTTTTAAGCTAAATTCCGCTCCGAAAGCTTATTTTTTCGTCACAATTTGGCCATCTTTTGTGTCTTTGACCGAGTAACCCATTTCGTCGAGCTTGTTTCGCAGCTCGTCCGACAGCGCCCAGTTTTTCGCCGCCCTCGCTTCCTCGCGCCGTTTGGCTATCGCCGCCGCGTCGTCGGGCAGCTCGGTTTGCTCGGCTTTTTGCGGGCGCGCCTCATTCAATTTAAGGCCGAACACCTCGTCCATCCTGACCGCCGTTTCATAAATATCTTTACTTTTCCGCTCCTTGAGCATGGTCCACAAAACGCCCAGCGCCAGCGGGATATTGAGGTCGTCGTTTATAGCCTTTTCAAATTTGTTTTTGTATTTTTCCAAAACCGCTGCGTCGGTTTTCGCCGCGCTCTGTTTATGCTGATAAAGCTGCCCCAAAAGGCGCTCGTAAGCGGTTTTTGCCGCATCCATCGCTTCGAAAGTGAAGTTGATTTTTTGTCGGTAATGCACATTGAGGCAAAAATACCTGCACACCAACGGCTCGTACCCCTTTTCGGCGAGCTCGCTTAACGTAAAGGCGTTGCCCAGCGACTTGCTCATTTTGCCGCCGTCGTAAAGCATAAACTCGTTGTGCAGCCAGTAATTTGTGGTTTTTATGCCGTAGCACGCCTCGCTTTGCGCGATTTCGTTTTCGTGATGAATAGGGATATGGTCGACGCCGCCGGTATGAATGTCGAAAACGCGCCCCAGATACTTGTTGCTCATTACGCTGCATTCGATGTGCCAGCCGGGGAAGCCCTTTCCCCACGGACTGTCCCATTGCATAATGTGATTAGGCTCGGCTTTTTTCCACAACGCGAAATCGATCGGGTTGCGCTTGTTTTCGTTTACGTCCACGCGCGCGCCGTGCATTTGCTCGTCCAGCTTGATTTTTGAAAGCCTGCCGTAACCCGGGAATTTTTCCACCGAAAAATATATCCCGTCACCGGTTTCGTAGGCATAATCTTTTTCCAAAAGCGTCTTAACCATTTCAATCATTTCGGGGATATTGTCGGTGGCCTTGGGCGTAACGGACGGGCGCTTGATATTGAGCGCATCCGTGTCCGCAAAAAACTGTCCGGTATAAAAATCCGCTATTTCGTAGGGCGACTTTTTCTCCCGCTTTGCCGACTCGACCATTTTGTCCTCGCCCTCGTCGGCGTCGGACAAAAGGTGCCCCACGTCGGTAATATTCATGACCGACTTTACTTCAAGCCCGTTATATTCCAAAACGCGGCGCAGGCAATCCATAAAAACATACGCCCTCATATTGCCGAAATGCGCGTACTTATAGACCGTCGGCCCGCAGGAATACATGCCTACTTTACCCGGGACAATGGGTACAAATTCCCTTTTTTTGCGCGTAAGCGTGTCGTAAAGCTTAATCATAAACGTTACCTCTCAATCAATATATGCATTTTACTATTGCGTTTTTGTTTCGTCAAGCCGTTAAGGCAAGTTGCAGGTGGTTACGGCTATTATATCATAAGTATATGTTAAATATTGCCATGAAGATATAAATAAAAAATGTAAAATAATACGTAATATAGTAAGTCTTTAGTTAAAACTAAAAATTAATTTCACTATAGTTTACCTGTAAAAAATCCGAGCAAAGGTTTAAATTAATGCTGCTGTTTCTTTGTATAATTATTCCAATATTCAACAGTAAAAAAGCGGATATATTTGCCCAGTTTACCGTTTAAAAAAATCATTTTATTAAATCCCAATAATACGGTTTCGGATTAATATATTCTTCTCTAAGCAAAGCTATCGGCGTGCTATACGGCAAGGCAATAGGGTCTTTCCTGCCGCAGCGCGTGCAGCCGTTTAAGGGGGCCCAATATTTTGCGTGAGATTCGTAATCTTTATATCCGCAGTCGGAACAGGTTCTTGTGTGGTCGTAAGCCCCGTCATCTCTCCAAATTCCAAAATTATGAGGCTGTGTCACGTCGGCGTTACAGCCGCCGCATCTTCCGGTATGCCCTAAACCATCGCTTGTCCAACTTGGGAAAGTGTGTTTTACAAACTGAGCCCGCCCGCATATGCATTCCCGCATATGCTTAATCGGCGTGTCATATTCCCATGAACCGTACGAGTGGCTTTCGCTTGAATAGTAGGAACAATCCTTGCATGTTATGGAATGGGATGATGAACTAATGTCGGTATAAATGAAGCTGTGACTGTTGGTTAAGACATACGGGCAAATTTTGCACTTTGTAGTATGTTGATAACTGTTATAAGAAACGAATATTGAATGCTTGTCACTAACCATTTCATAGCCGCATTCGGTGCAATATCCCACATGGCTGCTTGAATTATAACTCCAATCGCCCAAAATATGAGTACCAAAATAAAATGAAAGGCATTGATTACAAAAAGCCCAATGTTCGGATTCGTCAAAAATAGCCCATTTGTATAAATTATGCCGTTCATTTACGTGATGCCCGCAATTAGCGCATGTTTTAACATGATAATCGTCTGATAAGAAATCAAAATCGTTATAATAATGCTCCAAATTTACAACTTGCAGCCCGCATCTGGTGCAAAGCCCCGTATGTCCGCCGCCGTTATCAGTCCACCCCATTCCCGTGTGGTGTTCCGTTGTCACAAGCCCGCATCCCGAGGTGCATGTTATGTTATGTAACGGAGACGTCGTATTAATTTGAGCAGCATTTATCGAATGGCTGTGATCGCCGAATATTACTTTCAATCCCCAAATTTCTTGGCTTGAAATAATCCTTGGGCTGCCTAATCCTATTGCAGGTTGCATAATATTTTCAACATCCGGTTGTTCGCAATGGTCAAGGCCGAAGGCATGTCCAAATTCATGCGCCATAATTTTAAAGGCTCTATCAGTATGGTTTTGAGCGGGGTTATATTCGAAGTTTAGAGTATAAATTGTAATAATTGAATCTGCCCACCCTCGAGTTGAAGTGCCAACTTCCAAAGCTTGGCAAGTCGCTAATGCGTCAAAATTATTCTGATTAATGGGTTCAGTTGTAATTTTTATTGAGGGAACAGAATTTCCGACTTGGCTGGAAGTTTGGCTTATAGAGGCATCGTAATTATTGGCAAGACATGCGTTATTCCAAAAATCTGCCCCCGAAATAGCGGCGGTGCGGTACCATTCTCTTTGGCCGGTGTCGACGACATTGTTACCGATAGTTTCGTCCTCGGGGTCAAAATAAAAAAACATGTTTTTAGTTGGGCTGTGGTTATTCAACAAGGACCATCCAGTTTGGTCGTTTCCTTTATATTCAAATAATTATTGTCCGCACTTGCTAGCAATGGAATACTTAGAATAACTAGGATTACTACCGCTAAAAATAAACTAATTTTTTTCATTTATTCCTCTTCAAAAAAAGTTACCACTTCATTATAAGGATAAATATAAGCCATATTTTCTTTATTACAATTAAGCTTAAGTTTGTCGGACAACATTGACGCAATCTGACTTTGATTAGGATAATCAGAATCTATCATAAGAGAATCTAAGTATTCATGTTTAAAAGGATAATCCCACTTCAATAAATATTTCCCCTCCCCGCTTTCCAATATATCAAATCTTCCGCCGCCAAAAATATAAAGATATCCTATTTGGTCAAAACTAGAGTATTTCATATCCATTTTATGATAAAAAGACAAAAATTTATTGCCTACCGAATAGATAGGAACATTTTCATAATAGATTTTTGAAGTTGATGCTTGGGAAGTATAAATAGTTGTATTTTCTAAGCTTTTATCGCCGAAATATACTTTTGTTACATATGCTTCCCACAATGTCCCGCTTTTTGAAATTTCGTCGCCTTCAAAATTTTTTTCCTCGACCCATCCAGTTATTACTATCTCAAATAATCCGTGAACTAATTTGTTATCCTTAATTGTATTGTAATCGGGAAGTGCAATTATATCGCTAATTTTCGTACTTCCAATAGCTCTCGTCGGCGGCAAAGTGCCGTACTCAATACCTTCAAAATATTGCACGGGCGCGACGCCTTCCGATATCGGAGGGTCGTCATTTCCTCCATCGTTTATGATTTCCTTACCGCAGCCGGCAAATACAGTTAAGGTTATTACAACCACCGC
>DAITPX010000112.1:0-4842 GCA_036833365.1 Clostridia bacterium
CCCGACAGCAAGCAGGCGGCGGAAAAATTCAAAGAGTGCAACGAGGCTTACTCTGTCCTGGGTGACCCCGATAAAAGGGCGAAATACGACAGGGGCGAGCTGGATTTCGACGGCACTGGCGGTTTTCAGGGCGGATTCGGAGGTTTCCACGATTTTTCAAACTTTTCGGGCGGCGCGTTCGATGACTTTTTCGACATGGTCAACAATTTTATGGGCGGCAGGGGTTCCGCAAGGCAGCGCACGGCGTCGGGCGCCGACATTTCGCATACCGTCGAGCTCAGTTTTATGGAAGCGGCTTTGGGCGCGAAAAAAAGCGTCAGCTTTACGAGGCTGGAGAAATGCCCGTCTTGCGGCGGCACGGGGGCTAAAGACAGCGCAAACTTCGTAACCTGCGACAAATGCAAAGGCACGGGAAGGGTTACATACCAGCAAAGTTCCTTGTTCGGCACCCAGATCGTTCAGGGCGTCTGCGACAAATGCGGCGGCAGCGGCAAAATCGTGACCAATCCGTGCCGCGAATGCGGCGGCAAGGGGACGGCAACCAAAAAGAAAGTCCTCAACGTCAATATCCCCGCGGGCGTGGAAAACGGCACGGTGCTTCAGCTCGAAGGCGAGGGCAACGCCAGCAAGGTTTACGGCGGGCGCAACGGCAACCTTATGCTCGTCGTAAAAGTGGCAAAAAGCAACGTCTTTTCGCGCGACGGAAACGACATTATCGTCGAAGTGCCCATTCCTTATTCCATCGCGGTGACGGGCGGCGACATCGAAGTGCCGACGCTTAACGGCACGCAGGTGCAGCATATCAACGAGGGCACGTCGAATGGAGAGGTTTTCCGTTTTCGCGGCAAGGGCATACGCTCCGTGCGCGGCGCGGGCGACCTTTACGTCAAGGTAAAAATTGAGGTGCCCGTAGGCGTAACCCGCGGGCAAAAACAAACCCTGCAGCAGCTTGAAAAGGAGCTGACCTTAAAAAACTACCCCAACCGTCAGGCCTATTTATCCGAACTTGACAAATTGTTTAAAAAATAAATTAATAAATAAAAACCGCTTTTGAAAGCGGTTTTTATTTTTGATTTGGCAAATCACTACTTAATGAGCATTAGATTGCGTGCCTCCAACGCCGATTCGGAAAAATCCGGGCAAAATCGAACCTCCAACGCCGATTCGGAAAAATCCGGGCAAAATCGAAAAACAGCTCAAAGCGCTCGCCAACCGCGCGTCGGCCAAATTCAAAAATCTCACGGTTGTATTGATAGGATTGCGTTCTGGCCTTATTCTTTCGTCTGCGGTGTCATTCGGATTTCGCGGCCCTTGATCGGTTTTTGCGCCGCCCTTCATTTGATTGTCTTTGAAAACGATTACCCTTCCGTGGTGATTGGCAGAATTAACCGCTATGTAATCGAATTGCCGTCGCTCATATTCGTATTGCTGGTAATTTTCGCCGTAACGCTGCCGCTTTACAGGCGATCCGTGCTTAATGCACACGCGTCGCTCACAAACACCGGTTGCCACGCGCGAAAAACTCACCTTTGTTCATGTCGTAATTGCAGCCTGCTGCGCTTTCATCAAGATAGATATTATTTTATGCGTCGCGGTATTTATTGCAATGATTGTATCGACGGTCGTCTGTGTCATAAAAACAAGGACGAACGGAAAATTATTGCGACAGCCGGAACAAGGAATATTCTGCTTACGGGTTGGTTTATATTGCTGATGAACAGCCGTGAGCTTTTAATAAGGCTGAACGATTACGACATTTTTTTAACACAGCCGTATAACAACCAAGCGGAAACCTATCCTCGGTTTATGTTTTTTTGGATTTGCAGTCGCGGCGGTAACTTTTTTCGCGTTTGCCTTAATCAAGGCAAAACTGAAATCGAAACAAATTGTCAATAAATAAAAGACAATAAATTTTTATGGCGCCAATTAAAAATAAACTGCCGTCCCCGCGAGACTAAGGTCTCTTTCGCGGGGGCAATTTTTGAGGGTTTTTGAACTATTTCCCATAATTCAAAATAGATAATTTTGCCAAAAGCGTCGATTTTTAATTCAGCTTATTGACTACATTTTATCAAAATGTTAATATTGTACATATGCCCCGCCAAAACATTTTTGCGACAATTACGGGCAGTTTTTTAGAGGAGACATAAGATAATGAAAGTTAAAATTACAGCCGACAGCGTCATCGACCTGTCACCCGAAATGATAGCCGAAAACGATATAACCATTGTGCCGCTGTTTGTGACCTTGGGCGGCACGAATTTCTCCGACGGCGTGGACCTTACGCCCGAAGACATTTACAATTTTGTAGCCAAAACTAATCAGCTGCCGAAAACCGCCGCGGTAAGCACCGAAACTTACCGGGGCGTGTTCAAAAAATATTCCGACGAAGGACGCGCCGTTATTCATTTCAACATTTCCTCCGACATGTCGGCATCGCATTCCAACGCGAAGCTGGCGGCAAACGGGCTGGAAAACGTTTTTGTTATAGACAGCCGCAACCTTTCGTCGGGTGTGGGGCTGCTCGTGCTGTATGCCTGCGACTTGGCGAAAAAAGGCCTCGACGCAAAAACGATTTACGAAAAAGTACTCAGGCGCATACCTTTTGTGCAGGCGTCCTTTATCATCGACAAGCTGGATTATCTCTACAAAGGCGGCCGGTGCTCGTCGCTGGCGCTTTTAGGGGCGAATTTGCTTTCAATAAAGCCCACCATAGAGGTAAGGGGCGGAAAAATGATTGTCGGCAAAAAATATATCGGCTCTCTTAAACGTGCGATCGAAAAATACGTCGTGGATATTTTGGCCAATTACCCCAATTACGACAAAACGAGGATTTTTGTAACGCACACGAAAATAGCGCCGGAAATAATCGAGCAGGTCAAGGGCTTGATAATACAACATGCCGAATTCGACGAAATTTTGGAAACGACCGCGGGCGGTACAATAACAAGCCATTGCGGACCCGGCACGCTCGGTATACTTTATATCAACGACAAAGGCGGCGTTTAATAAAACCCATTAACGCGGCGTCGATAAATAACTTAAAGACCGGTTTATCCAAATATGTTCGCAATAAAAAAACAGCGTTCATATAGCGGCAGTATAATATGCAACAAATGCGTTTGGTTTTTAAGAATTTCTATACAGTCAAATAAAGAGCTTCCGACATACGGAGGCTCTCTAAATTTTCATAGATAATGAATATTGAATTATAACAAGCGATAAATTTTTTATGAAGATAATACCAGTGGGCTATTCTAAATTTTCTTGAAATCGGAGCCGGATTTTTACAGCTCATTAAAACCAATTAAATCCATTCGCGCAGATTCATTAATTAAATAAAAGATAATTTTTGACTGAAGTATAATGCAAAGATACTATTTCCCGGTTCCGGGCAAAATTTAATGTCAATTGATTATTTTTTAGGCAAAATCGTTGCGGTTTGCGCACAAATATGATATATTACTTAGGCAGTAATTCGCCCTCATAGTCTAGCGGCCTAGGACGCTGCCCTCTCACGGCAGAATCAGGGGTTCGAGTCCCCTTGGGGGTACCAATCACTGGGTAAGTGATAAAAAAGTTAAATACTTTTACGAAAGGCTATCCGCATAACAAGCAGATAGTTTTTTGTATGCAAAAATTATATATGCAGTTTACCACAAATTCCCAAATAATGCAATAAATTTCATTATTTTATTTACACCTTTACAATTTCATAAAGCGCTCTTTATCCCTTTATAGCTTTACAATTTTATGTAAAGCGTTCCTTATATCTTTACAGCTTTACGTATTTACACCTTTACAAATATATAAGCAAATTCAAGCTTGCGGAATAAAATATTCCGGAATTGCCATTTAGATACCCGTATGACGCCGAAATTTAGCCTTGGAGCGGCGTTGGACAAGTTTAGACAGATTGTATCAACCTCGCTTTTGTTCGGAATTTCGGCACTATTTTTTCCTGTTTGGCCTTTTCTTCAATTAATCTTATTCCCGCCAACGGATTAAATTTTTCTGCCGTCATTCGTAAATCTGACGCAAAAATACGTATATAGTTTTCAGCTACCTCGGCGGTATCTCCGAGCCAACTTGACAAAATATAAGTACCCGCGCCGGCGAGGGCCATCTTTTTCGCAAAGGTATGACGAAAAATATGTACGCCGCGTTTTTCGATTTTAAGCGTAGCTAAATATTTGTTAATATTGCTTTCTATGGTTTTTCGATTGAATTGGCGGCCATATTTGTTCGTGAATAAATAATCGTTATCGGATAATCCAAAAATTTTTATGTACTCTTTGAGGAGCCGAGCAACTGACTTCACCATGGGAAGTATTAAAATTTTCTTATTTTTTGTTATACGGCAAGTAATATTCTTTGTTTTGAAATCTATATCATCAACTTTAATATTGCACATTGTCCGGCTTCTAACGCCTATGGCCAAAAAGAGCTTCGTCATTACTCCGATTTTAGTTATGGTTTTATCATTCACCATAGTTTTAAATTCCCTGTCGCTGAAGGTATCTTTTATTATTTCGCCTTGCCGTAAAAGCTTGACCTTGATTGGATTTTTTATGTATTTTTTCTCATAAGCTGTATTTAAAAATCGGCGAACAAACCGCAGTGAATTGTTTATTGTAACGGTATTAATTTTCTTAGTTGTTTGCAGATACTCTATAAATTTCTCAATCGTATCATCGGTAATCGCGGTTATTTTCTTGATTTTCTTCTCTTCTAAAAACGCTTTAAATTCGTTTAATTTTGACTTATATGACCTCACTGTTTCGGGGGATGGCCTTGTTAAATTAAGCAGATATAAAAATTGGTCGCAAAAATCAGGTATTA
>DAITPX010000113.1:0-4831 GCA_036833365.1 Clostridia bacterium
CTATCTTGAGCTTTTCGTTGCGGGGTTTACGGAGGATTTGCGCACAAACACGTCGCTTATCCGCCGCAAAATCCGCAACGAAAAGCTCAAGATAGAGCTTCTGACTGTCGGCCGCAAAACGCAGACCGGCGTATGCCTGATATATTTGGATGGCGTTGCAAACCCATCCGTCGTGGAAACGGTCAAACAACGCATCGAAAAGCTGGACGTAGAATCGATACTTGAATCGGGTTATATTGAAGAGTATATCGAGGATGCGCCTTTTTCGCCTTTCGCCACGATAGGCTACAGCGAAAAACCGGACGTCGTCGCGTCAAAAGTGCTGGAAGGAAGGGTTGCGATAGCTATCGACGGCACTCCCTTTGTCTTGACCGCTCCGATGCTCTTTATCGAAAGCTTCCAGACTGCGGAAGATTATTATAACCGCCCGCTTTACTCGAGCCTTGTAAGGATAATACGCTATATCGCGTATATAATTACGATTTTCGCGCCCGCTATTTACGTCGCCGTGAGCTCTTTTCATCATGAATTGATTCCCACCACGCTGCTGTTTACCGTTGCAAAAGCGCGCGAAGGAACGCCTTTTCCTATTTATGTAGAGGCGCTCATAATGATTTTCGCGTTCGAGCTTTTGCGCGAAGCGGGGGTACGGCTTCCACGGCCAGTGGGTCAGGCAATAAGCATAGTAGGCGCCCTAATTATGGGTGACGCCGCGGTAAGCGCCGGTATTGTAGGTGCGCCGATGGTTATCGTTATTGCTGTGACTGCGGTCGCGGGTTTTTTGGTGCCCAGTCAAAACGATTCCGCCTCTATTTTGCGCGTTGCCGTAATGGTGCCTGCCGCTATAGTGGGGTTTTACGGCGTGGGGCTTACCTGTTTGGGGATGCTTATCCATTTGGCCACGCTCAAGTCATTCGGTGTGCCGTATTTTGACAGCTTCGGGTACGCCAAGGATGCGCAGGATGCGTTGGTTCGCATGCCGCTTTGGTCTATGAGGAAGCGCCCGAAAGGTATCGCTCAAGGCGACACAACGCGGATAAAGCCCTTTATCCCGCCGCTCCGCCCGCATGACTCAGACGTAAACGGAAGTGAGCCATGATGCGCTGCCTTAAATTGGTCGCGGCCGTTATTGCCGCGGTTTTTACGCTGACGTTGCTCAGCGGCTGCTGGGACAGCAGGGAACTAAATAAATGGTTTATCCTGACGGGCACATCTCTCGATATTGCCGAAGACCCCGAAAAAGTATATCTGACCTTCCAAATTGCAAATATAAAGCAAGGCGAGTCGGGTTCAGGCGAGGGCGATGGGGACCAAGGCGGCGGAGGCGATAATTCGGTAATAACGTTTAGTACCGTAAGCGAATCGCTCAGAAGCGGCGTAGAGAAACTCAACGCCGACAATGACAACAAATTATTGTTCCAGCACAATCAGATACGGCTTTTTGGTATAGAGCTGGCGGAGCGTGGAATCAAAAAACATCTGGATTTGCTGTTACGGGATTTTCAGGCGCGCCTGGAGGTGCCGATGGCGGTAGTGGACGGCCGCGCCGAGGATATTTTAAAAACAAAGCTGCCGCACGAGCCAAACAGCGGCATTTTTCTGAGCGGTTTTTTCAAAGACCTGTTCGACCGCTCTGACAAATGCAGCGTACGGCTCATAGATTTTGTGCACATGCTGCTGGACGGAACCGTCGCGCCGGTAATGCCGATTATCAAACTATCTACGACGGAAAATGACGAAAAGGGCATTACGTTTGACGGCATGGCGGTTTTTAAGGACGACAAAATGATAGGCAAGCTCACCAAGGACGAAACTCTCGGTTATCTTTTATCTTACGGAGATGTGACAAATATCGATTTGAATGTTCGGGAAGATCAGGATAGAGCGGTGCTGAATATTTTAAAGCTGCAATGTAAAAGGCAAATTATTCTCAATTCCGACGGAAGCGTCAAAGCCGAGTTGAAAATCGACACAACTCTCAATTTATCCGAATCGCACGGCTTTAAGCAATTTATGCCTACTGATTTATTGAAGCACCTCGAACGTCTCGCGCAGGAAAAAATCAAGCAAGCTATCATGGGCACATTAACTAAGGCTAAAGAACTGAAATCCGACGTCTTCGGGTTTTGCACAATGGTGCACAAATATCACCCTAAGGAATGGGAAAAAATGAAAGACCGCTGGGACGATATATTTACCGATATGATTTTGGATATAGAGGTTAAGGCAGAAATATCCGGGACAGGGCAAATTGCCGAGTCTCTGGAAATGGAGGAAAAATATAAATGATAATCGACAAATCGAAAATTTCGGGCACGCGGTTCATGTTCGCGCTTGCGTTTTACCTCCAATCCTCCGCGCTGCTGACGGCGTTTTTGGCGGGCATCACCAAGCATGAATCGTGGATTCCCGTAGTCATAGGCACTGTGCTTTGTATTCCCCTCATATTTATGTACAGAACATTAATGGTCATGTTTCCCGACAAAAATTTTTTGCAGATGCTGGAGGAAGCGTTCGGCAAGGTTTTAGGCAAAATACTCGGGATAGGCATGCTGTGGTTTTTCTTGAATCTGACTTCTTTGAATGTGCTGGATTTGGGCGACTTTATGAAAATCAGCTTTTTGCCCGCAACTCCTCACCTGGTTATAACGCTTTGCTGCTTGCTGCTGTCGGTTTGGGCGGTGAGGCACGGTTTCGGCGTGGTCAGCCGTTACGGCTCGGTGTTTACGATAACAGAATTTATTATCGTCGCAGTTTCCGTAGTTTTCTTAATCAACCAAATCGATTTTACAAACTTTTTGCCGATGTTTACCCAGCCGGTAATAAAATACGTGCAAAGCACGCATATAGTGACCGTGATTCCCATCGGCGAGATTATTGTTTTTCTGATGGTTACGCCATGCGTGGAAAAGCTGTCACCGCGCAAAGCGACAAAAGCGTGGTTTGTCGGTGCCGGCATGGGAATCATCGTGTTTTTGATAGTGCTTATGCGCGATATTTCGATATTGGGCAACGCGCTGCATATTTTCTCCCTCCCCGGGCTGGTGACGCTGCGCCTTGTAAATATCGGAGAGGCTTTGAGCCGCGTTGAAATTATATTTATCATAGCCGTCATGATGCTGTTGTTTTTCAAGATTACGCTCTTGGTTTATGTGTCGACTATAGCGGTTTGTCAGGTTTTCGGCACCACGCAGTACAAGAACGTCGCATTAATCGTAGGCATCTTTATCCTCGTATACACGCCAACTTTGTATCCCAACGGCGTGGAGCATACCTCCTCGGCCCGCGCGTTTGAGCCTTTTATCGCTACTATATTTGAGATAATCATACCGCTAATGGTTTTTATTTTAGCCAAAATACGTGGGCTGCCCAAATCGGCTGAAAAGCTGCCCTTAAAAGCGGAGGAATAACCCTTATGGTAGTGATTATTCTGGGCGCGTTCGTCCTGATAGCTCTCATAGATTTAAGGCCTCTCGTTAAAAAACGCAAATGGCGCGCCGTGTCCGCGTTCGCTTGTGTTTTTATTGTCGCGCTTGTTTTGGCAATATTGCCCTCGTTTGATATTAAAGTGCCGAGCGTCATGAAAGCGTGGGAAAGCCTCTTCAAATGGCTTGGACTGATATATAAGCCGTAAAAGCTGCAATAGTATTGTCTATTGGTTAATAGTGAAAGCGGTGGAATTTACTTAAAGTACTACTTTTCAACGCTTTTCTTTCAAATTATTTTGTGGCATATAAAAATGTGGTAATTCTTTATTATAAAATAATTTCGATTTTATCATGGAGTTAGTTAGTAAACCATATATTGATCGCATTTAAAATCATATAGTAATATTCTGTTGCATTGCCCATTAAATAGCTATGCTTATATGATTTTATTGTGCTATATTTGGGTAGTTTTTTATTTTTGCGATTTCATTTATATATAGACCTAATATATTTAAAAGTAAACAAAATGCGCAAATGATTGCTATTTGCGCTATTTTTATTTATGGTATGATTTTTGTTCGGGTTTGGCGGGCGTTATGCTAAAATAAAAGGGTTGGAGGTTAAAATGGAATACGTTTATGCGATTATGCAGTTGCTGGCCGGATTGGGCGCTTTTCTGATCGGCTTTAATATCCTGTCCGATAACCTGGAAAAGCTGGCAAACACGAGGCTTAGGAAAATGTTCAGCCGCACAAGCAAAAACCCGATTATCGGCGTGACGGTGGGAACTGTGGCGACGGCGCTGGTTCAAAGCTCGTCGGCGATAACCGTTATGATAGTCGGCTTTGTCAACGCGGGGATAATGGACCTTGCGCAGGCCACCGCGCTTATTATGGGCGCGAACATCGGCACTACCTTTATGGCGCAAATCGTCGCGCTCAACGAGTTTAGCTTTATCAATTTCGCGATTGCTTTGACTTTTGTGGGCGTAGTTATGGAGATGGTTTTCAAAAAAGACCGCGTCAAATCGGTGGGGCGCTTACTCGGCGGGCTGGGGCTGGTTTTTATGGGGCTGAGGTTTATGTCGGGGGCCATGACGATTTTTAGCGAAGACGCCGTTTTCCAAAGGATTTTGGGCAGCGTGACCGACCCGTTCGCGTTGCTGATGATAGGCATTCTGGTGACCGCGATTATACAAAGCTCGTCCGCGCTTACCTCGATTATGGTGGTTATGGCGGGTTCGGGGCTGGTTATAGGCGGCGGAGGCAACGCGGTGTTTTACGTTATACTGGGCACCAACATAGGCACCTGCCTGACGGCGATGGTTTCGGCGATACCCGCCAACACCAACGGCAAGCGCGCCGCGATGATTCATTTGCTTTACAATGTGTTCGGAAGCGTAA
>DAITPX010000114.1:0-262 GCA_036833365.1 Clostridia bacterium
TTACGACGCCAAATCGCTAAAGCACACGCTTTTCGACAGCGGCATAAGGCTAAACGGCGTAAAATGGGACGTTTCAGTCATGCAGTACCTTGTCGAATACCGTTCCTTTAAAAGCTTTGAAAGCTTGGCACAAAACTATGGCGTAAGCGCCGACGCGTTCGGGCTTTACCGCATGCGCGAAATTCTGAGCCAAAGCCTCAAAAATACGGATACGGAAAAGCTTTATTTCGACATAGAACTGCCCCTCACCCAAGTCCTTTTC
>DAITPX010000114.1:272-4817 GCA_036833365.1 Clostridia bacterium
ACGCTCGGCGCGGGCTATACCGCCGAAATAAACGGGCTGTCCGAGGAGGCCTACCGTTATGCGGGCGAAAAATTCAATATTTTAAGTACAAAGCAGCTTTCGGCGGTTTTGTTCGACAAGCTCAAGCTGCCGCATTACCGAAAAACCAAAACGGGCTTTTCCACCGACAATGACGTTTTGGAAAAAATCATGGACATTCACCCCATAATCCCGCTGATTGTCAAAATCCGCCGCGCGGCGAAGCTGAACGGGACCTACGTCGAGGGGATAAAGCCGCTTATAAAAAACGGGTTGCTCCATACAACATATAACCAAACGCTCACCGCGACGGGCCGACTGTCCTCGTCGGAGCCGAATTTGCAGAATATCCCGATACGCAACGACCAGGCGCGGGAACTGCGCAAAATGTTTCTCGCCAAGTACGACCTTTTGATTTCCGCCGATTACAGCCAAATCGAGCTGCGGCTTCTGGCGCATTTTTCGGGGGACAAAAACCTCACCGCGGCGTTCAACGGCGGCAAAGACATCCACACCGAGGTGGCGGCTGAGATTTTCGGCGTGCCCGCGGAAATGGTGACCGCCAATATGCGGCGTACGGCATAATCTACGGCATAAGCGATTACGGCTTATCGGAAAACATAGGCATCTCCACTGCCAAGGCGAAAAATTACATAAAAAAATATTTTGAAAAATACCCTTCGATAAAAGCGTACCTTGATTCTTCCGTGGAAAAGGCCAAAAGCGACGGCTTCGTCGCCACGATAGCGGGGCGGCGCAGGATGATTCCCGAGCTCAAGTCCTCAAATTACCAGCTAAGGATGTTCGGCGAAAGGGTGGCGATGAATATGCCGCTTCAGGGCAGCTCCGCCGACATAATCAAAATC
Source organism: Clostridia bacterium (assembly GCA_036833365.1). GTDB lineage: Bacteria > Bacillota > Clostridia > Christensenellales > CAG-314 > JAQUSX01. The sequence continues at coordinate 1,157 of DAITPX010000114.1, forward strand.
GCCATGATAAAGGTTTCGGAGCGTTTCGCCGAAAATAAGATGCGCAGCAAGCTCATCATGCAGGTGCACGACGAATTGATTGTGGACGCTTTCCAATCCGAGGCGGAAGAAGTGGAGCGGATTTTGAAGTACGAAATGGAAAACGCCGTAAAGCTAAGCGTAAAGCTAACGGTCAACATAGAAAAAGGAAAAAATCTTTATGAGTCCAAGTAAAGTTATAGCCATAGTGGGCGGCATAGGCTCGGGCAAAAGCACGGTCAGGGAAATTTTAAGCGAATGGGGCTACCCCGTTTTGGATTGCGACGAAATCGCCCGCGAAGCCGCCGAAATGCCGGATGTTCTGGCGAAAATAGCAAAAGAATTCGGTGAAAAGTTCGTCGCGGGCGGGCGCCTCGACAGGCGAAGGCTTGCCGAGCACGTCTTTTCCGGCCAAGAGAAAACCGACAGGCTCAACGAAATATTCCACGCCGAAATCCTCAGAATTTTGAAGGAACGGCTAAAAAAATTCGATTCTACGGTGTTTGTCGAGGTTTCGGTCGCCGCGGCCCTCCCCAAGGGGCTCGCCGACGAGATATGGGAAATCGCCGCCGACGACGACGTCAGGCTCAAGCGCGTGATGTTCCGCGACAATATAAGGATTGAACAAATAAAAGACGTCATGAGCCGCCAAAAAAACACTCTCAGGCCCGACGTAGTCATCGACAACAACGGCTACATCGACGAGCTTAAGGAAAAGCTGAAAGCGCTTCTGGACAAATAAAAAAAGCCGTAGCCCTGCGCCCGGCTTTTTTGCTTCGTCGCCGTTAATTCAGCGTTTCGGTCAAAACCGCCGTAAACAGCCTTAAATTCCGATTCTTTCAAGAAAACTCAAAAACAAAAAAACGGCTATTCGTTCTTTGTATTTGACGGCTGTCGGGCGGTTGTATTATAATAATTTTAAAGCATATAATTTTTGCGTAAGGAAAAAATCGCGTTTTATCGTTTTTTTAGAAAAATCGGTTCAGGAGGTTTTTCAAAATAAATCTAATTCCCGATTTTCATAATACATAAGATTTTTTATTGTTTTTTAACCGATTATGCCGCCGGTACCGGCGGCGGGGGAGAATTTTTTATGCCAAAGGAAAGGCAATTGAAAATGAAAAAACTTGGGTTGGAGCATCTCGAGCAGTACAACCAGCTTTTGCGCTATGTGTTTCAGGTGACCGACCGCGAGCTTTTGCGAAGCGGCTGGGAGGGAAAGGAGATACTGCGCGCCAAGTCGCCGATACTCCAAAAAGCCGACGTGTTCGGCTGGTTCGACGGCGAAAAGCTCGTTTCGCAGGCGGCGGTGTACCCTATGCGCGTCAAAATTTTCACCAAAACCTACGACATGGGCGGGCTGACGGGCGTAGGCACCTATCCCGAATATTCGGGGCAGGGGCTTATGCACAAGCTTCTGTGCCAGGTGCTCGAGCAGATGAGGGACAACGGGCAGTCGATTTCTTTTTTGTACCCTTATTCAATCCCGTATTACCGCAGGAAGGGCTGGGAGATAATTTCCGATAAGATAACTTACGAAATCCAGGACTATCAGCTTCCCAAAAACAAGCGCGTAACGGGCGAAATCGAGCGCGTCCCGACGGAAAGCGACGAGCTGAAAAAGGCTTACGACCGCTTTGCCGCCCAAACGCACGGGGCGCTTTTGCGCGACGATTTGGCTTGGAACGAGTACTGGACTTGGGACCCCGACGACATGTTGTCCGCCGTCTACTACAATTCAGACGGGCAGCCCGACGGCTACGTGCTTTACCGCATCGACGAGGAGGTTTTTTATATCAAGGACATGATTTTTATCAACGAGGAAGCGCGCGACGGGCTTTGGAATTTTGTGACCGCGCACTTTTCAATGATTTCGAAGGTAATCGGCAGCACCTTCACCGACGAGCCCCTGGCTTTTTTGCTCGAGGACGCCGACATAAAAGAAACCATTTCGCCTTACATTATGGCACGGATAGTGGACGTCGAAAAATTCGTCGAACAATTTCCTTTCAAGCCTGACACCGAGGACAGGGAATGGACCTTCATGCTCGACGACCCGCTGCTTCCCTGGAACAGCGGAACCTTCACGTTGCGTATAACCGCCGAAGGCAAGGGGACAATCGCCCGCGCCGCCGAGCGCTCCGACGACAGGATTGACATCCAAACAATGACGACAATGCTTATGGGTTACAAGCGCCCCGATTATCTGAGGAAAATCAACCGCATAGTCTGCAGCCCCGAAACCGTCGATATGCTCGAGGACGCCGTCGAACAGCAAACCCCTTATTTCTCCGATTATTTCTAAATTTAACTTAGGGAATAATTTAAAACTGAACCTTTTCTATATTACTTTATTTACCGCACTGCCGAAATTTTCGACCTAAGATTGAAAATTGTCCCGCCTGAAAACTTTTCGGCAAAACAAAAATCCGCACGAAGCGGATTTTTTTATTTTACTCTATGTTGCCGCCTCAAAATCGGCCGCGGTATTTAAAATAGATTTGAGTTTTTAACTTATTCTGCCCACGGCAGAAACTCACGGCGCGCCCTCTGAAATGCCTGTAAATAATTTCGAGCGTTTGTTAAGATAAACAGGTTTGTTTCGCTAAATCAGATTATGCTCAGCCAAAATCGAGCCCAGTTTTTTCAAATTGATATACGTGTTTTTAAGCTGCGTCAGCGTGTGGTAAAAGCCTATCCATGCGATTTTGATCAGCTTCGGGTTTCTGGTGAGCAGGGCGTTTTTCATCGCAAGCGTTATTTCCTTTGCGTCTGCCCTTTCCTGTTGCGAAAAAAACACCTCGCCGCCCGCCTTTTCGCTTATGACGTCGATTATTGCGTTCATTTCGTCCAGTGCCTGACGGCTGATAAAAACGCGTTCCGGGTTGAAATAGCTTTCCGCAGCCGTTCCCTTGTCCGGCGGCGTTTCAGCGGCGGACATACGTGAAAGCAATTTTTCGCCCGCGCTTTTAAAGGGGCGCAAAAACTGTTCGGCAAACCTCGCGTAAGCGGCGTTGTTGTCCGCGTCGGTGTAAAACCGCTGCAAAAAATCCACCAAATCGCGTTTTCCCCCGTCAAATTCCGTCAAAAGGCACACGACAAAGGTAAACAGTCTCGCGTCGGTGGGGGGAGTTTTGAGTTTTTCCTGTACCGACCCGTCGGCCTGCGTGATGGTGGTTTTGGCGCGGGCGAATTCCTTGGCGTAGGAAATGTCGGTCAGCGAGTCGCGCACGGCGTCCAAAAGCGCGGGGCTGGCGGCGATAAATTTCAAAATGTTTGAAATCGTTTTGTCCGTCAAAATAAGCTTCGATTCGATTAGCTCGTTGGCGCGCAAAACGAATGTTCTCAGCGGGATATTGTCCATTTTTTTCTCCGGTAAAAAGCTTTTATTTATTATAACATAACCGAAATGCGTTTGAAAGGATATTTTGTTTTTTGAATCGAAAAAAAGTAAAAAATGTTGTTTATTCTTTTGGAATGTAGTATAATAAACTTCTTATCTAATTTATAAACGGGAGAGAAGAATGCCGGCCAACACCGAAGACAGCACGCTGAATAAACTGATACTGTTGTTCATTTTTGACAAGATGGAGATGCCTTTGACCGAAAGCACCATCATGGACCTTTGTCAAAACAAAAACAA
>DAITPX010000115.1:0-3523 GCA_036833365.1 Clostridia bacterium
GACGACGCCAAAAACGTCCAGTCGTCCACATCCCAGAACAGCGCCCTCAGTTCCTCGGGGTTTTTATAATACGGGTCGGCGAGGTACTTTCCCATTTCGCGGTCGCCCCAAACCGACCAGACGTTTTTGGCGTCGTCGGGCTTCATATTACGCAAAACCATCCTTTCGGTTGCTATCGGTTCCGTTACCATTTAATTGATTCCTTTCGTATATCCGTTTAGAATTTACTGGCGTCGCCTGAATTGAAAATTTGCGCCCTCTGATTTTAGTCGCGTGAACGGCTGAATCAGCCGAACAAATTTTTAAGCTTTTCGCTGAGAGCCGCCGCGGTTTCAGTCGTGGCGCAAACCAGCAAAATCGTGTCGTCGCCCGCCACGCCGCCGAGGTTTTCGGGAAAATCCATTCTCGCTACGACGGCGAAAACCGCCTGCGCGCTTCCGCCCAAGGTTTTTATCAGAACGATGTTGTTTACATTAAAAACCTTAATCACCGCTTCCAAAAACACATTTTTATGCTTTTCCGAAACCTTATGCGCCTCGGTTTTGAGCGCGGCGTACTTGTAAACGCCCTTGTCGTTCATCGTCTTAATCAGCCCCAGCTCCTTGATGTCCCTCGAAACCGTAGCCTGCGTGGCCGGAAACCCGCTTTTTTCAAGGCGCAAAACGAGTTCTTCCTGCGTTTCGACGTCATCGGAAGAAATAATTTCCAGTATTCTCGAATGCCTTTGCGCTCGCGACATATTTTCTCCTAAAATTCCGCCGAAATCTTGTGCCTTAGCTTGGCGAAAAAGTTGTCCTCAAAAAGGACGAAATCCCGCGCCTCGGCCGATTTTTTAACGACGACCTCGCCGCTGAATTCCTTAATTTCGCCGTCGATATGCAGCGTAAAATTCCCCGAAACGGGTTTGATTGTTATCACGGTTTCGTCGCTCACGACGACCGCGGGCCTGCTGCACGCGATGGGCGTCGCTACCAAAACGCCGCCGCTCAAGACGGCCGGCCCGCCCGAGGCCATGCAATACGCGGTCGAGCCCGTCGGCGTGGAAACGATTACCCCGTCCCCGATAAGCCTCATTGCGCTGCCGCCGAACGACAATTCGAGCGTTACCGATTTTGTCCTGTCGCTTCCCGCGAAAACCGCGTCGTTAAGGGCGGTATACGAATTTTTTCCCGAAACGGCCTCCAGCATAACGCGACTTGCGAGCGAGAAATCTCCCGACATCAGGCGCGAAAGCTTGTTTTCGATATCCTCGCGTTTGGGCGCTATTTGCGACAAAAACCCCACGCGCCCCATATTAACCGCCACGACGGGTGAACTCGCCTTTTTGGCAAAATCCAAAACGGTGCCGTCGCCGCCGAAAATAACCGTAACGTCGCCGTCGGGGATATTCTGCCCCGCAAGTTCAAAAGAAAAACCCATTTCGTCGGCCTTTTTCAAAAAGAACTCGACGACAGGGTTGTTAACGCTTAATTTTTTGCTGACTACGACCGCCAATTTCATAAAGCAACTTCCTCTTTCGATAATTATACAACCAAAACGTTTTTTATTCAACCTAAAAAAATCGAATTTCCCAAGAATTTAATAATATTATTTTTCGGATAAAAATAAGACGGTGCTATAAATAAATTAAATGCGAAGTTTCAAATGCCAATCCTGCACGGCATAAACTGCATTATATGAAAGATATAAACAAATCCGCTAAAATATTTAACAAGCCTATACCGCCGAAAACATCCCGACAATACCCATTTTGTTTTAAGCCTTTTCAAGGCAAATCCACCGGTTACAACCGCCGAAACGCCCAAAATCAGCGAAATTGCAAAAAAGATATAAAAAAAATATCAATCGAAGTATTCGTACTAAAATAATCAAGATTGACAGCGAAAAAATTTAAATAGAAAATAACGAACGGAATACGGAACGGACTATAGATACAATGCCTGCCGAAAAAGAAGTCACGGTTAACGGCTTGTGCTTTTTATCAACGCTGTCCATTAATCCAACCTCCGTAATATAAATTTATATGTCAATTATATATCTTGCACTGTCCTCCGAAAGGTTGCGGAGATTGGAACCGCCCCTGCCGGCCGGAGACGGGTTTTGGTGTTACAGGATTTACAGAGCGCCTGCAAATTGTCATCGGAACGGAAGCCTCCGCGTTCGGTTGGCAATAATTATCAATAGTGATTTTGCACGCGCGAGGAGATACTTGGATTCCGCCCGCTTACATTGAAAAAAACTATACCCGGCATAAGAGCCGCCGAACGCGGCTGTCACTTTTTAAAATAGTTTTCCAATTAATCGGTATATAAAATTGTATTCCCGTATTTATTTGAGTTTGTCAAACATTCTTCAAATACCTTTCCACCGCCGCGGTTACGCTTTCGGCGTCCAGCCCCGCTTCCCTCAGTTGTTCGCCTATCGTGCCGTGCGCGATAAATTTATCGGGCGCGCCGAACGACACAACTTTTGGGCGCGTCACGGCCGTTCCGCGCGCAAAATATTCGCGTACAGCCTGCCCGAAACCGCCCTGCAAAACATTTTCCTCCAAGGTGAAAATGATTTTCGCCGATTTCATCTCCTCAAGCGCCGCCACGTCCAAGGGCTTGACCGCGCCCGCGTATACGACTCCGAGGCCGAATTTTTCCGCGGCCGCCAAGGCGCTTTTCAGCATACGGCTACCCGTAGGCAAAAGCACAGCCTCATTGCCCTCTATTACCCTGTTCCACTTTCCATCGAAGCCGAAACCGAATTTTGCCGCTTCCTTCGGGTAGCGTATCGCCAACGGCCTGCCAAAATCCTTTGACAGGCGCAGCATATCGGCAAGCTGCTTTTCGCCCGCGGGCGACCAGACGGTCATATTGGGTATCGCGGAAAGATAGCTCAGGTCGAAAACCCCTTGGTGCGTTTTTCCGTCGGCGCCCACAAATCCCGCCCTGTCGATACAGAAGGTAACGGGAAGGTTTTGCAGGCAAACGTCGTGCAAAACCTGGTCAAAGCCGCGCTGCAAAAAGGTTGAATACACCACAAAATAGGGTTTCATTCCCTGCGCCGCAAGCCCCGCGCAAAACGTGACCGCGTGCTCCTCGGCTATCCCCGTATCGAAAAATCTGTCGGGATGGCGCTTTTGAAAGATATTCAGCCCCGTCCCGTCCGCCATCGCGGCGGTCACGGCAACAATTTTATCGTCCCCTTTCGCCAAATCGGACAAGGTTTGGCCTACTATGCCTGACATAGTATTACATTTTTTTTCGTTTTCGGGGTTGATTCCGTGAAAACGCGACGGTTCCTTTTCCGCGGGTTCGTACCCCTTGCCTTTTTTCGTCCTGACGTGAAGCACCGTGGGGCGTATGACGTTATTTTTAATATTTTTGAGGTAAAGCACTAATTTCTTGACGTCGTGCCCGTCGACAACCCCTACGTATTTCAGGTCGAAACTGCTGAAATAAAGGTTGGTCTCCAAAATGCCGAATTTAAAAATCCTTTTAAGCCACCTCAAAAACTGCCACATCGGCTTACCAAC
>DAITPX010000115.1:3592-4801 GCA_036833365.1 Clostridia bacterium
ATATCGTATTTGCCTATTTTGAGCCTCGACATCGCGGCGGTCGACCCCACGTTTTTGCCTATCGACATTTCGTTGTCGTTAAAAATGATAAGCATTTTTTCGCCGTCGATGTTGTTGAGCGCCTCGAAGGTCATGCCCCCCGTAAGCGCACCGTCGCCGCACACCGCCACCACGTCGTAGTCCTGCCCCTGCAAGTCCCTCGCTTTGGTGAGCCCCAGCGCCGCCGAAATGGACGTGCCGCTGTGCCCCGCGCCGAACGCGTCGGCCTCGCTTTCGCTTGTGTCGGTAAAGCCGCTTATGCCGCCGCGCTTCCGCAAGGTTTCAAATTCTTTCCGCCGCCCGGTCAAAATTTTGTGCACGTAGGCCTGATGCCCCACGTCCCAAACTATTTTGTCCCGCTCGCCGTAAACGTAATGCAGCGCGACGGTCAGTTCCACAACCCCCAGGTTGCTCGCCAAATGCCCGCCGTTACGCAAAACGACGTCAATAAGCAACTGCCTGATTTCTTGGCAGAGCTCAGGCAGTTGGTCTACGGAAAGTTTTTTCAAATCGTCCGGGCAATTTATTTTTTCAAGCATTACTTTTCCTTATCGAAAATAGACAGAAATTTTGCCAGCCTCATGGTTATTTCGTTGGCCTTGCGCGTCGCGCTTCTTTTTGCGATCGCCTTGCCCGTGATGGTAACGACGGCGATAACGGCGGAAACCGCCACGCTTATCAGAATGCTGCCAATCATGCCCAAGCCGGTGTAATTCGCAAGCAGCACGGCCGCAATAGTCGCCCCCGACGCGCCGGATATGATACCGCACACGTCGCCGATTATGTCGTTAAGTATAGACGAAACCCTGTCGGCGTTGCGGCATAAACTTACCGCCCTTTTCGCGCCGACGATTTTCCTCGACGCCATAGCCAAAAAAGGCTCCTCGTCCGCCGATGTCGCGGCTATGCCCATCATATCCGCTATTATGTTGACGGCTATTATTATTACAAGCAGCCCGATAGCCACGACTATTCGCCATATCGAAACGTCGATTACCGTGTATATCAGTTCGGTGATAAACCCTATGCCGAACGATATTCCCGTCGTCAAAAGCACCACAGTCATTATCCAGTTTTTGTCCCGAGATTTTTCGGCTTTTTCCTTGTCGCCGTTATTTTTTCCGCCGCCGTTTTTTACTGTCTTAAGGATGCCCGGTTTTTCGCCGGCAT
>DAITPX010000116.1:0-4794 GCA_036833365.1 Clostridia bacterium
ACGGGCTTAAGCGCGAGGTTTCGGACGAAGAAATCGTAGCGGCGTGCAGGCAGGCCAACGCGCTTGAATTTATAGAGGAACTGGAAAACAAGTTCGATACCGACGTGGGCGAAATGGGTTCACGCCTGTCGGGCGGGCAGAAACAAAGGATTGCCATCGTCAGGGCGCTGTTGCAGCGGCCTAAGTACCTGTTTTTGGACGAGGCCACGGCTTCGCTCGACATGCAGGCGAAAAACGACGTTTGGGTAGGGCTCAAAAACCTTATGGCAAATAAAACCACGGTCATGGTGGCGCACGACTGGCAGACCGTCCGTCACGCCGATTATGTCGTCGTTTTGGACGGGGGCGCGGTCGCCGACAGCGGGACGAAAGAGGAGCTCATGAAACGCAACGCGTTTTTCCGTGAGATGGCGGCGAGCGCGAAGGAGGTCCGATAATGGCTAAAATAAAAAAAGAGCGGGCGCCGATTTGGAAACCGTTTATCAAGTTTTACACGCGTTTTCCCATTCCTTGGTGGCAGTATATTATCGCGGCGGCGTTGGGCTTCGCGCAGGCGGAAATCCAGCTCCGGCTCGTAAAATACACAATCAGCTTCAACACCGGCGATTTGTACAACAAGGTGCTTTTGGGCTACGTAGCGTTTACGCTTCTGTTTACGGCTACGGGCGTATTGATAAACCTGTTCCAAAAATTCGCCGACCAAAAGGTTATTTTCCGCGCGCGCAAGCTGCTTTGGGACAAAATGCTGCATATGACGGCGGCGCAGGTCGAAGAGGAGCAGCCCTCTAAGTTGATTTCACGCCTTGTCAACGATGTCACGTCCGCCTCTGGCGTTATCGCAATGCTGTCGCTGTTTTTCTCGTCGGCGTACGCGCTTGTCAGGGCGACGGTAATTATGTTTCAGGCCAACGTTTCGCTGGCTACGTGGCTGTTGATGGCGCTTCCTTTGGCGATAGTCCAGTTTTGGATTATTGGAAAGCTCAATTTCAAAATCGCACAAAGGAACCGTATAGCGCTTAACGAAATGACGCAGTATTTTGCGGAGCACTTGGGCAGCGTAAAATACGTCAAAGCCCAGTCAATGGAAGAAAAAGACGTTTCCGACGGCTTCAAAAGCATCGACAAAAGATATAAAGCCGACATTTACGCGGCGTTTATGTCTAACCTGGGTGTCGTCGTAAACAGCGTTTACTCGAAGTCGACCACGATAATAACCGCCGTTGGCGGCTCGAGCCTGATGAGGGCCGGAGAAATGCCTTCCGACGGAATCGCGACTTTCAATCAATACAAGGACAACGTCAACAGGTATATCGCCGAAATTTTGTCGCAATACCAAACGCTCAAAGGCGTTCAGGGCTCGATGCAAAAGGTCAACGAGCTGTTGGAGTCCGATTCCGAAAAATGCGAGCGCGAGCAGTGTATGCCGTCGGTGGAAGAGCTTGTTCTCGAAAACGTTTCTTTCGGCTACGACGGAAAAGAAGTTTTGCAAAACCTGTCGCTCAGTTTCCCCAAGGGCAGGCGGACGGCTATCGTCGGCAACAACGGCAGCGGAAAATCCACGCTTTTTAAGCTTCTTATGAGATTTTATACGCCGAACAGTGGTAAAATATATCTGAACGGCGCGGACGCCGAAAGCATCCACCTCGATGAATGGCGGCAAAGCATGGGCCTTGTGTCGCAGGAAAGCCCTCTGATGAGCGGCACGGTACGCGCCAACATAACCTACGGAGTAAAACGCCCCTATACCGAAGAAGAAGTAACGGAAGCGGCCAAGGCCGCCGACGCCTACGGGTTTATTTCCGAAATGCCAGGCGGGTTCGATGCGGAAGTGGGCTTGAACGGCTGTTACTTGTCGGGAGGGCAGCGCCAGCGGATTGCCATCGCAAGGGCGCTGATGGTTAACCCTCAAATCCTCCTGCTCGACGAAGCCACGGCCAACCTCGACTTCAAAACCGATATAAAAATAAGGCAGGCGGTTGAAAAGCTCATGGCGGGGCGCACGGTCATCCAAATCGCCCACGACATGGCGGCGGTGGTCTCTGCTGACAATGTTGTGGTTTTAAGCGACGGGCAATTGGAGGCGCAGGGAACGCCTGAAAGTTTGGCAAAAACAAGCGAAACCTACCGCAATTATGCACGTATGCAAAACGAAACAAAAGGGGGGATTAAAAATGAGCAAAAAATTTAAAGTCGCGGCCGTTTTGATATTAACCCTTATTCTCACGGCTGTTTTCGCGGGGTGCGGCGATTTTATCCCGCCAAACGAGTTCAAGGAATTATACCCCGACCTTTGGAAAGGCGACAAGGACGACCCCAACGCGCACGAGGGCATGGTCAACCGTATCAACGAAAAAACTATGGACGACCTCATAAACTACCTTTACGAAAACGGCGTTATCGAAACGAAAAACGTTCAGCAGCTTACTTCGGGGATAGCCACTATAGCCTATCAGCTCGACGGCAAAATGGACGTGCTTTATTGGGACATCGAGGCGCTGGCGGAGGATTCGGAAGAATACGGCTATTACAAGGATTTGACCGAAGAGGGGTATACTATGCTTTGGGGCACAAGCGTTTACAGCCCCGTCATGAACGGGCCTTTCGGGATAAAGGTCAACGCGCTTTACGACGTCGACAAAATCAACAAATTATTTTTGGAATTCGGATGGGAGAAAGAAGAATAACGGCTAAATGAAACTAAAAACTATCATTATAGAGCCCGATGGGGAAGAACTAAGAAAACTGTCCTCGCTGATGGAATTGGACAACAATTTCGACATAATCGGAACGGGGGTTTCGGCGGAAGACGCGATTGAAATGACCAAGAAAAACCAGCAAATTCACGTCGCGTTTGTATCCGGCGAGCTCCCCACCTCCGACGGGTCGTTTACCTCGTATTGCCTGAAGCAAAGCTTCGGCGATATTATTATCGTGATGTCCTCACAAATTGATTCCTACGCAGTGACTGCGTTTAACATGGGTTTGTTTGATTTTCTGAAAAAGCCCCTTTCGTTGTCGCGTGTCGAAAAATGCCTGGAAAAAGTCAAACAGGAAGCTAAACAGCGTTTCGACGCGGGCTCTCCCGCCAAAAACATAATGATAAAGCTGAAAAACGGTTACAAAATAATTCCCATAAATTCCGTTTTGTATTTCGAGCTGTTCGACCGCAAGTGTTACCTTATACAGGAAAAAAACGAGAGATTGGCGCTTAACGGTTACACAATCGAGATGGTGGAGGAGGAATTCGGCAAATTCGGGTTTTTCAGGTGCTACCAGTCCTTCGTAATTCAATTGGCAAAAATAGAGGAAGTGGCTTCCGACGCCGTCAACAAAATCTATTACCTTACGATGAGCGGCTCAAAGGTCAAAATCCCAATCAGCAGAACGAAATACAACGAGTTGCTCAACTTATTGCACGAAAACGTGGCGGTCACAATGAAAGCGTAAACCTTAAAGGAGTTCATCGAAAAAATGCGCTCCTTTTTTACGGAACCGCCGAAACCAACTTACTAAATTAAAAACAAAAGGATTAAAAATGAATAAAAAACATTTCCCGTCAGGGCTGACGCTGGTCGTAAAGACTATGCCGCTTTTGTCCGTCACCATGGGCATATATGTCGGCGTGGGAAGCGGCTTCGAATCCGTCGCGCAAAACGGCTACTCGCATTTTATCGAGCACATGATGTTTAAGGGCACGCAAAAGCGCTCGGCGTACCGCATAACCGAGGAAATCGGCGACATCGGCGGGCAGATAAACGCGTTCACTTCAAAAGACAATACCTGCTATTACGCAACTACAATAAAAGAACACGCGGCTAAAGGGTTTGAGATTTTAACCGACATGTTTTTCGGCTCAAAATTCGATGAAAACGACATAGAAAAGGAAAAAGGAGTAGTAATAGAAGAAATAAAAATGAAATTCGACAAGCCCGACGAGCTGTGTCAGGACTTGAGCATGAAAGCCTATTTCGGCTCACACCCGCTGGGGCGGACGGTTGGCGGCGAAGCGGAAAACATCAGAAGCCTTACGCGGGAGGGCTTGATGGAATTTAAGGAAAAGTACTATTTTTCGTCCAACATAGTCATATCCATGGCGGGCGGCATAACCTTAGCCGAGGCGGAGGGTATATGTGCCGAATTTGAAAGCCGCCTCAGCCGTTGCAGTAAAACCCGTCCGATATTATCGGCTGCGCCGCGGCAAAAATCAAACCTTGCGGCGGGTTTTAAAGACATAGGGCAGGCGCATTTGGCGGTACTGTCCAAGGGCGTACCTTACGAGGACAAAAACGTCATGAATGCGCTGGTTTTTTCAAGCATTTTCGGCGGCGGCTTCGGCAGCAGGCTTTTCCGCCGCATAAGGGAGGAGCGGAGCCTGGCCTACACGGTGTTTTCCTATCTGGTTACATACGAAAACAACGGGTTTTTGGACATCTACGCCGGCGTCGGGCCTAAAAATGTCGCCGAATACCTCTCCCTTTTAAACAAGGAAATCAAAGAGATTACCAAAAACGGCATCACCGAGGACGAGCTCAACCGCGGCAAGGAGCAGGTCAAGGGCGGGCTGGTTTTTTCGATGGAGAATGCCTCCAACGTGATGCGCGCGTACGCGAAGTATATGGGAGCGACGGGCAAGGTTTACGACATAAACGAAAAAATCGGCATGATAAACAAGGTTACGCGCGGCGACGTCGTCGATATCGGCAGATATATGCTTGATTTCGACGGAATGTGCGCGGGTTATGTCGGAAAAGAAGAAAATTGCATAAATATATTGGAAGCCCTAAAACAATAGCG
>DAITPX010000117.1:0-4777 GCA_036833365.1 Clostridia bacterium
CGCCGGTTACGTCAATTATAAGGTGGTCGCTGCTCGCGCCGACGACGGTGATTTTGTTGTCGACAGGCACAAGCCCCTCAAAGTCGGTATCCTGCCGCCCCACCGCCAAAATCGCGCGGCCGCGCTCGCCTATGTCTTCGTAAACGCCCGTTTCGCCGAAAGCGTTGACGGTGCGTTCCCCTATCGGAAAGCTCGGTTTTTTGTAAAGCTCGATTATTTCCGCTTCGAGCGTGACGACGTCGTCGAAAGTGCCTTCAATCCTGCTTCCTTTGGCGGTTTCCACCCCAAGCAGGAGCGATTCTCCTAGACGCAGGTTGTTTATTCCGCGCGGCATTTTTCCTTCGCCCAAAAATAAAAAGCTGGACGAATTTCCGCCGCTTATTATTTCGAGCTTGCGCCCGATTTCACCCTCGATTTTCTTTGCCAAGTTTACCAGAACGCCCATGTTTTCCTCGGTAGGCAAAATTCCGCCGTAGCAGGTTAGGTTTGTTCCTATGCCCGCCAAAAGAATATTTTTACACTCTTTCGCCGTTTTCACAAAAGCGCTTACCGCCTCGGCGTCCTCGAAAAAAATCCCTTCCCTTAGGTCGCCGAGGTCAATCATTAAAATAATTTTGTGCGTTTTGCCTTGCCTTGCCGCCTCCAAGTCCAGCGCTCTAACCGTTTGCGGCACGGAGTTGCAGCTGATGTCGGCGTACTTTACCGTCAAATCGGCTTGGCTGGGCGCGGGCAGGCGCAAAAGCAGCTTTTCCTGCCTGGTTTGGCCGTATTTCGCAAGGTTTTCCAATCGCGAGTCGGCAAGGTAAGCGCAATCGGTATTTTTCAGCACCTCTACCATTTTTTCGTCGGCGCAAAAAACCTTGGTTACAAACGCCGCTTTGACGCCCTTCGACGCAAGCGCCGCCGTCAAAGTATCCGCGTTCGCCTTAAGTTTTTCTAAGTCTATATTAAGCGTAGGATTCATTTATTATTTCTCTTACAATTTTGATATTATTTTGCTTGCTTTGCCAATAAAACGGCTAAAGCGTTTTTTATCTGCGGAGGGCACAGTTCAATTTTCTGCAAATCCTCTTCGCTTAACCACCGCGGCGAATAGACATTATTTAAGCCGTTTCTTTTCAATTCCTCGCATTGTATTTCCAACGGAATATCCTCGGGCAGATATGAAAGATAATATTTTTCCCTGCCCCTTTCCGAGTTTATTTCGCAAAAATCGGACATTTTTGTTACGCTGAGCCCCAATTCCTCAAAAATTTCACGCTTTGCCGCCGCCCCCAAGGTTTCGTTTTTTTCAACGCCTCCCCCGGGCACCACCCGATATTCCCTGCCGTCCTTTTTGCGGAATATCAGCAGAATTTTGTTTTTGTGCTTACAACACAGCACTATGCCCGCTCTGTCTCTCATTCTTTTTCCTTTTTTTCGAATAACCGAGGCAATCTGTTTAAATTAAATTCCCAGCGAATTTTTAAGCAATTTAGCCGCGCTGTCTTTGTAAGCGAGCGACATAACTCCGAGAGACGCCATGATATAGTCGTTGTCCACCAAAATTTCCATCGCGTCGGGCCGCGGGTAAAGCATAGTTTTGTTCGTGTTGAGATTGGCGAGCTTTTTCAAAATTTCCATTCGGTTAGGCAAGCGCGTAAGCCCGCCCGTCGCGACCAGGTAACGAACGGTCGTCAGGTCTTTGCCCTGCGCGATTGCCTGCCTTCCCCCGCTGCCAAAAACGTACCTTATGTGTCCCGCATGCCGCATAATCGCCATTTTGCCCGCCTCGAAAGCCATTTTTTCGACAAACGCGACCTGCTCGGGCGTGTCGGGTACGGGGCGCAGCCCTTTCAACAGCTCGTTTACGTCCTTTCCCAAAAATTTGGTCATTTCGTCGGCGCCCGCAAGCTCCACGACATTATGCGCGTTGACGAAAAGCCCCAGGTCACCCTCTACCGTCCGCTTCGCCACGGGCTCCGCGTCGATGGAAATGCTGGCTATCTCCTCGCTGCCCTCGGTGACGGAATGAACGTCCGTCGTCGCGCCGCCTATATCGATAGTCACAAGGTCGCCGACGGTTTCGCTCAAAAGCATCGCCGCCTCCATCACCGCGCCGGGAGTGGGGATAATATTGCCGCTCACCATTTTTCTGATGTTTTCCATTCCCGCCGCCTTGACGATATTTTCCTCGAAAGTTTTGTGAATGAGCTTTCGTGTGGGCTCGATATTCAGTATGTCGAGCTTAGGGTAAACGTTTTCTACGCTTACGCATTTAATCCCTTTTTTTTTAAAGATATTTTCTATTTCCGCGCGGTTTTGAACGTTTCCCGCGTAAATAACCGGAACGTTAAACTCCGCTTCCGCCAGCAATCGCGCGTTGGTCAGCGCCGTTTCCCTCTCGCCGTAGTCGGTGCCGCCCGCGAGCAGTATCAAGTTGGGCTTAATCCACGTTATTTCATCAAGGTCGACGGCTCTCAAAACTCCCGCCGTCACCATTTTGACTATTGCGCCCGCGCCAAGGGCCGCTTCCTTCGCCGCCCTCACCGTCATGTCATAGACCAGCCCGTGCACCGTCATCTTAAGCCCGCCCGCGGCGGAAGAGGTCGCCAGCATTTTGCCGTACGTCAGTTCCTCCGCGCCGAGGTTTTTTTTCAAGTCCGCTACGGCGTCGGCGAGCCCTATGCACACATCGCCGTCCAAAACCGTAGTCGCCGCCTGCCCCTGCCCCAAAAAAACGGGGGAAGCACCGCCAATGCCGTCGAACGCGTTTACTATTGTCGTCGTCGACCCTATTTCGGCCACCAAAACGTCGATTTTCATTTTTTGTTTCTAAGTTCGCGCCTGCGCTTTACCAAAAACGTCGCCACGTGGTTTCCGTGCGAGCCGCGCCCGAACCCCGCGTCGGCGCCGTGCCTGACCGCCTGTTCGTTGGCTACCTGCGTTCCGCCCGCCACGAAAATAATTTTATCGCGCACGCCTTTTTCTCTGGCAATCCTGTCGATATTCGCTATATTTTTATAGTGTATGTCGTCGTGGCTTATTATCGTAGACGCCAAAATCGCGTCGGCGTCAAGCTCTATGGCCGCGTCGACGATTTTTTCGACGGGCACGCTGGTTCCGAGGTAATGCACCTTGATTCCGTATTTTTCTATTCCGCCGTGCTTAATGTCGATTATTTCCCTTAGCCCCACCGAGTGCTCGTCCTCGCCCACCGTGCCGCAGACCACCGTCATGGGGTGCGCCTCGATGTCGGCGCGGATGTCCTCGTCGCTCATAATGTCGGGCTCGACGGGCAAAACAAGCTCGTCTATTTTTATGTCGAAATCAACCTTGCCCTTGACCTCGACGCGCGTTCCCTCTTCGCCGTGCATAATTTCGCGGTTGATTACCTCGGGCTCGACAAGGTTCATGCGCCTTGCCGCCTCCAAGGCCGCCGCCTCGGCGATATTTTTCGGCGCGGGGAAAAACATTGTCAGAAGCACCGTTCCGTCCGCAAGCCATTCCATTTCGGGGCGCAGCAGATTGCCGCCGCGGTATTTTTCGTTTTCTTTCATTCTTTCGACGCAGTTGTCGGTTTCGTCAAGCTCGTCGATATAAATTATTTTTTCGCGTTTTTCAAGCGTACAGCCGTCTATAAGCTTGCTCGGGTTGCCCGCGGCGTCGGGATCGTACTGCGCAACGTTGTTGTATCCGAAGTGCGCGGTAACGGGGGCCATATAGGCTTTTTTGCGCGGGAAAACCGTCCCCGCACCTACGCCCGCGTTCATTTGGCGGGCTATTCCGTCGCCGTTGCGCTCGGGGTAAAAACCGCTGTCCACAAACATTCCCGCTTCGACGGCGTTGAAGTAGCCTCCCATCTCTATCATTTCTTCCAAAAACAGCACGGCCCTTTCCTTAAGCTCTCGCGCCTTGCCGTCCAGCGCGCCTCCGCGCTTAAGCTCCACCATGTCCATAAGCCCGTCCAGCGCAAGCAAAGTCTGTTTCGCCGTGTCGCACGCCTCGACGTTGTAGATATGCCAGGGCACGTTCCTGCCCTCGTCTGGAGTTATCGTCGACTGAATATCGGCGCTTGTCAATTTGCTTATAAGCATATTAAGCACGTGCGTAACCGTGGCGTCCCGCGTGGAAGCCTCGATATATTTCGTGTTCATCTGCGCGCGCATACGGTAATCGGTGAACAGTTCGCGCAGGGCCACCGCGTATGGCAAATCCATATAAACGCAGGGCGCGGGCGTCGCCGTGGGCGGCACCGTCGAAAGGCAGATGTTCTTTTTGTTTACGCCCGCCTTCGCGCTGAACAGGGCGTTTATCGCGTGCTGAACCATAAGCTCGGGCGTGACCTTCCACGCCTCGCGCGCCGTCGCGTTGGCGTTGTGCGCGCCGTCTATCTGCGCCATGTTCGCCCACGCGATAAGCTTTTTGCTTTCGCACGCGTCTACGAACGAGCGCACCATGTTTATGTTGCGGTAAATCACATTATACTGCGGATCCTGGTGGCAGCCGTTCACGCCCTCTTCGGCAAACATTACCGCCACGTCCGGCCCGGCAACTCCCGAAACGTACGAGTGATAGTTTATCGGCCTGCCCACCTCTTCCTCAATCATGTCGAGGGCCTTTCTTTGGGCGCGGATTTGCTTCCTGCTTATGGGTACTCCGCCCACGCCCTGCGGAGTACCTTCGATTAATCCGTCAAAGTGGCTTTGCCCCGCCGTCCTTATGACCATTATGTGGTCGGCACCGTGGTGCGCCGCCATGCGCATCCTGCGTATGTCGTCCTCAAACCGCCCGCTGG
>DAITPX010000118.1:0-4700 GCA_036833365.1 Clostridia bacterium
GACCAAGGTCATGCGCGGCGATTCGGCGATAGATGTTATGTGCCCCTCCGAGTACGCTATTCAAAAGCTAATTGAGGGCGGTTACCTGCAAAAAATCAACTATTTTACCGACTCGGATTTTGAAAACGCCGACAAAGTCGACGAAGCGATTGTAACGAAAATCCGCGAGAGCTTTTCAACGGCGGGCTTCGACATGTCGGAATATTTCGTGCCTTACATGTGGGGGACTTTGGGAGTATTGTATAACGCCGACGTAATTTCGCCCGAAGACGCCGAGGCCGCGGGCTGGGGATTGCTTTGGAATAAAAATTCCTCGGGCAAGGTCAGCGACGCGATTTCCAAGAAAATTTATATGAAAGACAGCATCCGCGACAGCTACTGCGCCGTGCTTATGTATATGAAGGAATACGGGCTGTTGCCTGCAGAATACGCGGACTTATCCGTCGAACGGCTTATAAACACAGTCGACGACAAGCTGCTTGCCGCCGCCGAAGAGGTTTTGAAGGCGCAAAAGTCCGAGCTTTACGGCTACGAGGTCGATTTTGGCAAAAACGAGCTTATCGCGGGCACCGCGCTTGTCGATTTGGCGTGGAGCGGCGATGCGTTTTACGCGATAGAGGAAGCGGAGGCCGAGGGCGTTAATCTGGAGTATTTCATTCCCGAAATCGGCAGCAACGTGTGGTTCGACGGCTGGGTAATCCCCAAAACGGCAAAAAACGCCGAGGCCGCAAAATATTTCATAGATTTTCTCAACGATCCCGAGATAGCCATGAAAAACATGATGGAAATCGGCTATACGTCCGCGGTAGATAAAGACGTGTTTTTGGCAAACGAAAACGCCATGGTTTATTTCGCCGAAATTTACGCCGACGATCCATCCGACGAGGAGGAAGTCGATGAGCTCATCGAATTGTATTTCGACGACGACAGCCGCTATCCCGACACAATGCGCGAGGATCTGGGCATGATGCACGATTTCGGCGAAAGCAACGAAAAAGTCGTCGCCATGTGGGAAAGGGTGCGTGCCGAGGGCATTTCCACGGCTGCGCTGCTGCTCATAGTGTTCGCCGCCGTTCTGATCGTCGCTCTGGTTATAATATTCGTAATGAAAAAACGCGCGGGCACGCAGCGCCGCGTAGTCAAAAAGTAATTAGTTTTTCACTCCGCGCCTTATGCGCGCCTGCGGGGTACGGCGCATTTGTGCAAAAACGCTTTCATTGGCGAGCATTTTGCCGCATGAATAACGCGCTAAGCCTAAAAAGTCAAAAGGAAAAAATCAAAACAAAATAACATTTTTTACCTGCCCGATTAAATCAAATCGGGCTATTGACTATTTTAAAAAGCCTATGCTATAATTACAAGGCTCGACCTAACAAGCATTGGAGGGACATTCGATGAAAGAAAGCACAACCGGCGGCCAAAATATAAACGGCGAAACCGACGCCCTGAGCTTAGGCGCCGTCGCGGCGAAGCAGACCCCGCGCGGCACCAAACGCATTGCCAAAATTTTCACCTGCCCTCATTGCGGCAGGCAGCATATAGGCAAAACAAAATACTGCCCTTATTGCGGCATGGAAATGAAAATCAAGGTCATCGTCAACGGCCGCGCCGTCCGCGCCAACAACGACAAATCCGCCGTGCAATTCACTCTTTTGCATAAAATCGTAGCCCTCGTTGCGGTGCTGCTTATCGCCATCGGCGTTTCGTCGGTTTTTGTCATAGAAAACGCCCGCGGCAACTATTCTCCGCAAAAATTACTTGCAGGTTACGTCAAATCAGTCAATGAAAACGACAATTACGCGCTCGCCGAGGCGCTTTACCCAAAAAATTCTCCCGAATATATAAAACTGCTCGAAACCCTCCCCGACACAGGCGCTGGGCAAATCCGCCGCCGTATTACTGTTACCGAACCCGCCGTCGAGGAAGGCCCGCGGTACTGCCTTGTCACCGCCACGGTGGAATATATCGTCACCGAAACGGACGCCGAGGGCAATGTCAGCGAAATCCAAAACGACACTTACCCTGACCAAACCTTCCACATGATGAAAAAGGGCACGCGCTGGTACTTCACCTCCATGCCCTCCCAAACGGGCAACGAAAAGCCCGCCAGCTTCACCTTGGGCGAGGTTTATACCGTCGCGTTCGACACATTGGGCGCGGGGACTTTAGCCGAACAGTATGTCCCGACAGAGGACGGTTACCTCCAGCCCGTCGACGAAACGCTTTTGGTTAAGGACGGCAAATATTTCGCGGGATGGTATTCCGATCCCGACTACAAAATGCCCTTTGCCTTTTCTTCAAAAGTAGCCTCCGACATGACGCTCTACGCCTTGTGGGTGGACGACGGCACGACATATCAAATTAGTTTCGTCACAAATCAGGACGGCTATACCGTTCCCGCCCAAACGGTCAAAGTCGGCGGCACGGTTTCGGCTCCGTCCCTATATGCGGCAAAAAATCTTGTTTTCGACGGCTGGTTCGCCGATTCCTCGTTCACAAAAGTTTATGATTTTGACATCGAAGTCGCGGGCAACCTTACGCTTTACGCCAAGTGGTCGGAGGTATCGTTCGTATACAGCTATGACACAAACAAAGGCGGCTATTACATTACGGGAATCGCCTCAGGCGACCCTACGTGGATTGTGTTTCCGTCCAAGCACTCCGATGACAAACCCGTTGTGGGCATAAACACCGCCGCCTTTGCCGAGAAAAAATCCCTCCAAACCGTCGAAATCCCCGATTCTATCAAATATATCGGTGAAAAGGCTTTCAGCAACTGCACTAATCTCAAATTAATCGAAGGCTGCCGCGGGGTGGAAATCGTCGGGTTTAAGGCGTTTGACGGAACCCCATGGTACGAACAGGCTGCGCAGGAAGCCGCCGCATTGGATGCCGTCGACGAAAAATACGGGCTGGTCATAATAGGCAAGGCTCTATACAAGTGCGTCGAAGTCCCTCAAAGCGGGGTAATAATAACGCCGCTCAACGTAGTTTCCATAACGGACGAAGCGTTCGCGGACTTGGACAAACTTAGCCAAATTGTGATTAAAAGCGAAGTCGAAACTATCGGCAGCAGGGCGTTTAAAAATTGCGTCAACTTAAGAACCGTCACGCTAAGTGCCAAAACTGTAAACGGCGAAGCATTTTTAAATTGTATATGGCTCGACAAGGTGAACGGCTTT
Source organism: Clostridia bacterium (assembly GCA_036833365.1). Classification (GTDB taxonomy): domain Bacteria; phylum Bacillota; class Clostridia; order Christensenellales; family CAG-314; genus JAQUSX01. Next base: position 3,183 of record DAITPX010000118.1, read on the forward strand.
GAAAAGGTCACGGTTATGGGGGACGGCATTTTCAGCGGCTGCGAAAAACTCACCTTCGTAGAATTAAACCCCGAATTAAAATCTCTTCCCAGCAGAACTTTCCTTAATTGCGCAAAACTGGACGAAGTTATTTTGCCCTCCGGCTTAGAGAAGATAGGCGACTCTGCTTTCAGCGGCTGCAAATTATTGAAGAACCTCGGCAATTCCAACGAACTTCCCGCTTCTTTGAGCACGATAGAAGCCCGCGCGTTCAAAAACTGTACCAGCTTAACCAATATAAAATTTTCATCCGTCAAAACAGTGCGCGACGAAGTATTTTACGGCTGCGAAGCCCTCGTCGAAGTGACGGGTTTCAACCAGGTTACGTCCATCGGCTACGGCATATTCAACGGTTGCTCCGAGCTTACTGCCGTTAGCCTTAACGACAAATTGACTTCCATCCCAAGGGAGACTTTCCAAAACTGCTCCAAACTGGTAAATATAACCTTACCGTCGGCATTGACTACTATCGACAAATCGGCATTCAGCGGCTGCGCGTCGCTCGAAAGGGTGGTTTTGCCTTCGGGGTTGACAAATATCGGAGAGTCGGCCTTCAGCGGCTGTATATCGCTGTTAGGCATCGGAAACGACGGCAAGCTTCCCGCCAAAGTGTCCGCCATAGGCGCCAATGCGTTCAAGGATTGCAGGAAATTGTCTTTTGTTTATTTGCATAAAGATATCCGTACAATCGGCTCTAACGCTTTCGGCGGTTGCTCGGCAATCACGATAATGTGCGAGCTTACGGAGGGTCAAAAACCCTCGGGTTGGGCGTCCGATTTTCTCGGCAATCCGAAAGCGCATATAGAATGGAAACCCGCCGAATAAACTAAGTTCCAAACCGCCTCCTCGGGCGGTTTTTCTTTTCCAAAAATCTTTCTCTTTAGAAATCTTAAATTAAACTCTTTCCCTTTTGCTCTAAACGCTCATATATATCTATTAATTTGCCAACAACGCCCAAATGTGGTATATTTCAAGTAAGAAATTACGCCGTATATTGTCACTAAAATTCAACCGCGCATAAGGGTATATTTAGCGCCCAAATACAATTATTAAAAAAAGAACAAACAAAAAATATAAACGCCCGGAAAAGGGCAAACGGAGGGAAAAATGGCTACTGTTATGGAAAGGGAAATACTGTCCCAGCCCGAAGCGCTGCGCTCCGCCTACGAGGCCAACTACGCGAAGGCAAAAACTCTTGCGGAAGAAATCAAAAGCCTAAAAATAAACCAAATAATAGTGGCGGCGCGGGGCAGCAGCAACAACGCGTCGCTTTACTTCAAATATCTTTGCGAAATCAGCGTGGGGATTCCGGTAAATTTCGTTTACCCATCAATAATTACGCAGTATAAGGGCAAGCTCCGATTGAACAACGCCTGCCTTTTCGCCGTTTCTCAAAGCGGCAGGGCGTTGGACGCGCTTACGGTCATGCAGGAGGCGCGCGAGCAGGGCGCCATGACGGTAGCCGTCACAAACGACCCC
>DAITPX010000119.1:0-207 GCA_036833365.1 Clostridia bacterium
CAGAAAAGCGCAGTCGCCGTGTTTTTCGCAGAGGCGTATGATATCCTTTTTGCGTACAAGCGGCTCGCCGCCCGAGTAAATATAAAAATAAACCCCGAGCTCCTTGCCTTGGCGGATTATGCCGTCGAGGGTTTCGTAGCTCATGGACATCTGGTGCCCGTATTCGGCCGCCCAGCAGCCGGTGCATTTGAGGTTGCAGGCCGAGGT
>DAITPX010000119.1:309-4655 GCA_036833365.1 Clostridia bacterium
TTTTTTGCGGTTTTCTTCCTGAACGGGCGCGCCAATTATATTTCCGTTTATTACAAAATTGTTGAATAACGTACGCCGCACTCCGGCGTCGAGGTCGGGCCATAAGCTCAGAATAAGCCTGTACCAATTGTTGTCCCCGTCCTCGACGACTTTGCGGATTGCGTCGCGGGTGCTTTGCAGGGAGCCTTTGTCGAAGCGGTCGAGCCAGCCCAGCAGCTTGGGTATGTTTCTTTCGGGGTTGGCGTTAAGGTAAGAATACGCTAATTTTAATGCCGTGGAATTTAATAAGTTACTCAAAATAATACCTCCGTTTTTATTTTATCGAGAGTATAGCATAGCGAAACGCTTCCGTAGCCGGACAGTTTTTCAGTATGTAAAAAAAACGGACACTACTATAGTTTTGTCAATAGGATTAGTTTTTAATACGGATTAAATAACAAAGGATGTATTGTTGGCATAAACGGATTTTTAACGGAAACGGCGATATAGCGGCGTTAATATCGCTTTTGGCAAGGCGGCAATTAAAACGCGGTAGAGCGATAAGCCCCGCCTTAGGGCTTATTACCTTTAAAATGAGCAAAAGGATATTTTTTATGCGGCGGATTTCGGGCTTTTGCAGGCTTAAATGAAAAATAGGCTAAAAAGCAGGATAGGCTCATGAAATATCGCTTTTTTTAGCGGTAGTGTCCTTTACGGCTGAACGTTTCGTTCCCTTTCGGCGGCCCGATTTCAGCTCGCAAAGCATGGTGCCGTCGAAAAAGCCGCGGATTTGATTTATATAGCCGGAGGGGTCTTCGTGCATGCCGCCCTTGGCCCAGCGCACCAAAAAAGTAACGAAAGCGGCGGAAAAAAACGAAACGAAAAACTCCCATTTTTCGCGGTCATAATTTTCGCCCAATCTGATTTTTACCGCCGACAGGCAAGCCTCGCTGAGATAATGGACCAGCGATTCGGGGAAAGAATTTTGCCCGACGGTAGCGAGCGCGTTTTTGTAAAACGGCTTGTTTGCCTGCATGTAGCGGCATAAATCCATGAGCCCGCCCGTAAAGTCGCCGGCCTTGCCTGCCGACGTCAAAAAAAGCGGAAATTCGGTAATGAAAATCCAGTTCATTAAATCGTATTTGTCTTTGAAATGGTAATAAAACGATTGCCTGGTAAGGCCCGAGCCCTTAGCGATGTCCCTTACGTTGATTTTGTTAAAGGCTTTTTTAGCCATAAGCTTTTTTAAAGAGTCCGCAAGAGCCAGTTTTGTTATGTTTGCGTCAGGCATATATTAAACACCTTTCCCTCTTTTATTGCGCTTTTCGCGCGTTTTTCTTTGGCAAACTAATTTTTTAAATTTTATGGAAATGTAATTTAAAATAATTTTTTTCAAAGTTGTTCAATCGTTAATCTGCCCGCGGGCGGGCGGCAGAAGGCTTAAGGCATAGTATCGCCGCAGGGCTTTGGTCGGAGCATAATGTCTTTTCCTGCAAGAAGGGAGGACGGGACGATTTTGAAGAGCCTGATAAACGCGTAGCGAAGCTCACCGTCGCTCAACCCCGAGGCCGCCTTGTAGTCGTCGTAATAAACGGCGAAATTAATCAGAGGAAACAGCTCGTAGAAAAACTTGAACATCACCATATCCGCCGAATAGCAGAAATCGCTGTCGGCGTCGGAAACCGTTTTGAAAATCGGGTTGTCGTCCAACCGCGTCGCAAGGTTCATAAAATCGAACAGCCCGTTGCGGTTTTTGCCCGTTTTCAGCGACTCGGACATCAAAATCCGTATCAGCGCGCGGTTTTTGAGGACGAAACCAAGCAGTTTTTCAAAGTACTCGTACCCTTTTTCCAAAAAAACGGCGGCGTCCTCTTCGCGGGCAAAGCTCAGGCGGTCGGGTTTTATATCCAAAATCCCCGATTTTATCATCTTGATTATGTTGGAGTTTACGAAATCCATCGTCAGCGCGGTCACCTTGCCGAGAAGCGAACGAACGAGGGAATCCAAAATATCCTCTTTGTTTTTGAAATAATAATAAATCAGCGCCTTGGTCACCCCCGCGGTTTTTGCGATTTCGCCTACGCTGGCGGCTTCATAACCTTTTTGGGAAAATAAGCCTATCGACGCCTTAAGTATTTTATTCTTGACTTCGCCTGCTTCGTTCATCCGGCCCTCCTGACTGACCGTTCGGTCAACATTTTATTTATTATACAATCTTCTTTCATTAATGTCAAATTTTTAAATTAAGTATTGACATTTGATAATTATGCTGTAAACTTATATTTAAAAAAAACTTTATTTTCAAAACAAAAAAAGAGATGTGCATTATGGAACAATTAACCTTGAAATTGCCAAGCACGTTTATTGAAGTATCCGACAATGAAATGGAATATTTTGATGGCTGTGCATTAAATGGCTGGGAAATTGCAGGTATCGTAACCGGAGGTATTTTTGTTGCAGCATTAGTAGTTGTTGCAGTTGCCGTTGTTATTCCTTTGGTAGCAACTGTTTCGGCAAGGGTTGCGGCTACATGCGCTACTATAGCTACAGTCGGAGCTGCAATCGCTGCACCTCTTGGAGCAACTAGCGCGTTGTGTTTCGGCATCGGAGCAGCAGTTAAATAATACGATTATGAAAAAAAATCTTATAATTGATTTGTTCCTTTCAATCGGAATGCTACTCGCGGGCACGGCAAACACTGTACTTTGCCTTACCTCCAGAGGCGACTTGCCGATTGCCGCGATTGTAATTTTGTTCATCGTTATGGTCGCGTTTTACGGCTGTTTAGTCGCACGCATAATAAAAAGAAACAAAAATAATAGAGCGAAATAATTTTAAGCTAAAATACAAACTTAAAATTTAATGCCTTATGCCGAAACATAAGTCATTTAAAACCTTAATCAAATTGAGAAAAGCGCGCCTTGAGAGCGCGCTTTCTCCACAGTGCCTTATGGGAGGAAAAAATGTAAAAATATAATAAAAAGAGTGTCGCGTTTTAAAACAAACTTCCCGTTTTCGGCGTTTATTCGTACATTATTTTATTGATTTTTTCTTCAAGCTTGGGCTTGGGCATAGCGCCCAGATGCTTTTCCTTCACTTCGCCTTCGTTGACGAAAAGCATGACGGGCACCGCCGTGACCTCGAATTTTTTGGCCAACTCGGGATTTTTTGTGACGCTGACCTTGGCGATATTGACAATCGGGTTTTCGATATGTATTTCTTCCAGAACCTTGGAGAGCATTTTGCAGGGGCCGCAGGTTTCGGAAAAGAAATCCACTATCCAAAAATCTTTTTTTACCGTGTCATCAAAATTTTCAAATTTTACTTCGTTTGTAATCATATTTTTTCTCCGTATAATTTTGTTTCCACATAATTTCTGAATTTGAGCCAAAGCCTGCTGAAGCTGTCTTCGCTTATATCGACCTCTTCGGGCGGAATACGCAGCGCCAGCGCCGTTACGGCCGCGATTTTGAGATAATTTTCGTAATAAATCGTGCAGTTTTTTTTGAACTCGGCTATGCTGCCCGCGGCCACGCGCACCCCCAATTCTTCCCGCGTCATCTCTTCGAAAACCTTGCCCTCTTCGCGGGATTTGGCGCGGCAGCTTTCCATGGCGGCTTCCACAAGATACTCGACCTCGCTTTTATCGACTTCAAATTCGTTTGTTTCGATTATTTTTCTGAGCAAACTGTTGGTTATGTCGATAATGACTTGACCTTTTTGCTGGTTGAAGCTGTAGGTTTTGTACTCCTCTACCGTGGAGACGTTTTCGATATTTTCTTTTTTGATCAGTTCGTCACCGATTTCGGGAGTTTTTTTTCTCATAGCCGACTTAAGCGCCGCCTCAACTTTGCTGCCGTCCGCCTTAATTGTTTTGGTTTCGCCGACCTTCATGCCCAAAACGGCTTTTTCAAATTCTCTGTTAAAATTGTTTTTTCCGACGACTATTTTTAAATCGGTTTTGTCAAACCTTTTGTCCCCGCTTTTTACCGAAAAAACGGGCATGTCTCCTTTAAGAATTTTGTCGACGGGATAAAGCGTATAATTTTTTTGCGCGATTTTGTCAAGCTCTTCCAAAACCGCCTTTTCCGTCGGCAGGCTATAGTTTTCGGCTTCTTTTAAAATATAACGGTCTATGTCGATAGGATTTTTGTTATGCGTTTTCGTAATACCACCTCTCAAATTTTTTCAATATTCTAGGGTTGCTTGCCTTGGCAAGGATAACATCTATGCCCTTCGATTTCAATAGCAAATGCTTATTGTGTCCATGACGGCAATTAAATTGTCCGGTATTTTTTGCTTCTTTTGCAAACGCTATTGTTTTAGGGCTTCCAATATATTTATGCAATTTTCTTCTTTTCCGACAT
>DAITPX010000120.1:0-4606 GCA_036833365.1 Clostridia bacterium
CCTCCGTAAAACCTTCGCGCGGGCCGCGCACCACCGTTTCCGACTGCGGCTCGGTGATATTGCGTTTGTCCCAACCTTTGGTATCCAATATCAGCGCGCTCGTAAAGCCGTCCACAAGCAAAACCGTATCTCCTCCAAGGCAGCCCGCCGCCAGTTCGGGCATGGTTTTTACGTTCTTTGCCGTAGCGGCGCAAAACACTTCTTTTTCCAATATGTCGATAAGATTATTTTCGGATTCCGCTTCATCGCCCGCATGCCATTCCTTAATCGGACGGAGAATAGACTCGGTGATAATCAGGTTGTCAACCAACCCGTCGATAAAAACAAATGCGCCCGAATAAGCGTTATTTTGCCCAAAACGCAAGGAATGCACCTTTATGTCGGTGCTGTGGACCAATGTCGCCTGCAAGGCTTTTAAATTTTTCTTAAGGCTCCCGGAAAGTTTGTCGGAGTTTTCGTTTTGAGTACTGTCCTCCTCGTTTCCCAGATTTTTTAGGGAGCGGCCCAAAAAACGCAGCTTGCGCAAAATATATCCAAAAAGCATTTTAACACATCCTTTTTTGGCGGTTCCAAAATCAATTAATCAATAAGAGCGTATTTTCCAGGCAAAATAAGTTAAAAGCGCCCATTATTAACGCATATTATCGTATAGTTTCAGTATGTAAAAAACATTATTTTTTAATGCAAAGGTACTAAACTTTACGACAGGGATTTAGAAGAAAAATTTAAATCTGCTTGCTGATAAAAACACTGCGGCAGAAAGTTGAAAAATTGGAATAACTTTGACTTTAAATAGATTTATTTGCAGAGTTGTTTTAATGAAAGAAAAAACGGCTCAATTATGATATAATTAATTTCAGCCAATTTCCATTAAGCATGCGTCAGCTGGATTATCCTTTGTGTCAATAAAATGTATATAATACGAAAATGAAGGGGAAATTATATGAAAGTCGTCAGCTTGGTTGATAATTTGTCAGGAAAAGAGGGTATTGGCTGCGAGCACGGCTTAAGCCTGTATATCGAAACGACTGGGCATAAAATTTTATTCGATACGGGCGCAAGCGGCTTGTTTTTGGAAAACGCCGAAAAACTTAACATCAATATAAATGATGTCGATTTTGCTGTCGTCTCACACGGGCATTACGACCACGGCGGCGGGCTAAAACGGTTTCTTGAAGCCAACCCAAAAGCCAAGGTCTTTGTCAGAGAGGAAGCTTTTGGGAAATTCTATGCACGGCGGGCGGACGGGCGAAAAAATTATATCGGGCTGGACGAGGAGCTGAAAACCGATAAACGCATGGTCTTTACAAAAGAAAGCTTCATTATAACTGAGGATATAGGGCTTTTTTCGGGAGTTAAAGAACGGGAACTGTATCCGTCATTTAACAAAGATTTATTGACGGAAAACGCGGAAGGTATCCATGAAGACACGTTCCGGCACGAGCAAAACCTCGTCGTTACCGAAAACGGCAAAAGGGTGCTGTTCGCGGGTTGCGCGCATAACGGTATCGTAAATATAATCCGCCGTTTCGAAAAGTTAACAAAATATCCTCTTGATTATGTTTTCGCGGGCCTCCACCTCTACAACCCTTTGACGAAAGAAACCGAATCCGAGGAATATGTCGCGCGGCTGGGCGAATTTTTGAAAAAGACAAAAATAAAATTTTACACCTGCCATTGCACAGGAACCGAAGCCTATAACATTCTTAAATCAATTATGCAAAACCAAATCCAATATTTTGCCGCAGGCGATGTAATCGATATATAAACAAGATAAAGCATAAAATGAGCATATAAAAACTAAAAATACGCCGCACCAGAATTTTACCTTTAAAATTATAGATTTCTCAACCGTTTTTCAGCAGATATCTATAAATAGCTTGCAATTCTTTCACTGACTTATCCTTGAGACCCTCGATTGTTTTTGAAGGGTCGAGTTCGATTATTTTTTCTATCAGCTTTAATTTCCCAGCCGATATTTTCAATTTGTCAGCCCTATCCTTATCGTTTTTAGAAATACGCTGTTTTAATACATCCGCCTTGATATTGTCGGCTTTCAGGCGTTTTTCGATTTTTTCGTATAGCTTATCCATAATTTTTGATTCCCTGTCCGAATCCTTCCCCAAAACGGAAATAAGGATTTCGTTTCCCCCGTCCTTTTTAATATAGCCTAATTCAATCGCCTTAAATAAAATCGTGTCTACGACAAATTCAACGTCGAGGCCACGATAATCGAAATTAATCAAATGTGCGCCGTCGTCGTTCAGGGCATTTAGTTTTTTAACGCTGCCGTCCTTTTTAGTCACAATTTCGACGGAAGGGTTTATGTCTATATAAATATAGCTGTAGTCTGCTTCGTTATAGAAAAAAGCCCCAAACATTGCTAAAAAAACTACAGCAACGGCGCACACCGCAAAAACAGCTCGTTTTAGCGCAAGCGGCATAGACTTACGCTTAGGTTTTTCGCTTGTTCCAAAAACTATGGAAGAAAAAAGCTCGGCGTCATTATTTTTGATTTTTTCCAGGACGTCGGGCACGAGTCTTTTTCCCGACGCTTCTAATATCTTTTCGACGTCTTTCTTTCTCATAACTCCTCCTTTTCAAATTTTTTCCTTAATTTTTTAAGCGCATTATTGTATTGCCACCTGACCGTCCCGCGCGGTTTTTTCAACATATCCGCGATTTCGGACAATTTCAGTCCGCCCAAAACATGCATAATTACGATTTCACTTTCCTCATGACTCAAAATTCTAAAAACCGTCTTAAATAATCCTCTGCCATCAAGCGTGTCGGGAATGCCGCAATCGGCCAGTCTTGAATCGTCTATGGCGAAAGCTTCTCTTTTTCGCCGATTATAAAGGTTAAGCGAAGTATTTCGCGCAATTGCGTTAATCCACCGCTTTGCGCTCGTGCCCTCCTTAAATTGGCCTATGTATTTTTTGACCTTTATAAAGGTATCCTGCATTATATCCTCGGCAAGCGAGTAATCACGTATTATGCCAAGGGCTATTGCGAATACCGAATTTTTAGTTTCGTTATATATAAATTCTAAGACGGAGATATCTCCCCGCCTTAGTCGTTCCATATAAATCTCAAGCATTTAAAGGGTCTCCGAAACCATTTTTAATTATTATAGCATGTTTATCGAAGTTTTCAGCCGTTTTCCTTTACCTTTTTGAGATGCTCCTCAAACTGCTCTCTAAATGCCTCTTTCCTCGATTGTTTTTCAGCTTTTCGCTGTTCCTTGATTTCATCGATTTTCGCCTTGGATTCACCAATTAGGATTGCGAGGCGTTTCTTATATTCCGTTTTCTGCGTTTCAAACTCCGAAATTTTTGCGGCTAATTCGGCCTCTAAAACGGCTTTATCCTCGTCGATTCCGGTGAAATCATCGAGCTGCAGCTCTAAATCTTCGATTTGTTTTGCCAAGGCAAACATATCGGCAAATTCGGTTTTTAATTGCTCCCGTGATTCTTTAAGCTCACTTCTTGCCGTATAAGCCGAATTTTCATTATGTCCTTGATTAATGAGCTTAACAATGTCCTTGACCGGCATTGCCGCAAGCTCTTCGAATGCGGCGTCAGGGTAAAGGTCGATTGCTCTTAAAACTATTTTCGTTTTGCCTACGGAAATACCGAGGCTTGCCGCCTGCTCGGCATAAAGCTCGAGCGACGCTTCTGAGACTTTTCCGTTTATGCCGTTATTTTCAAAATAGCTTCTTATCTTTTTAGCGACACGTTCACTTATGCTCTTTTCCTCGGCGTCTTCGCCCACAACGGTCACCTCAATTTCGTTTTCATCCTCTGAGCCTTCAACATCCATATAGCCCGATTCGGCAGCGGCGGCTGTAAAGCGCCCGGCTGCTTCGTCTATGGCTAAACCGACAAGCTCCATATCCGAAAGCACTATTTCGGCATCGGCATTAAGCGCGGTCACCGACAGGACTCTGCCCTCTCCGTCGACCGTGAATTCCGCTTCGGGATTAATTTTGAGGCTTACATAAGCCACCGGCTCGGCTAAATCAGGGTTTATGCCGCAGCCTGCCAGCACGGACGGCACTAACAACACGGCAAAAAAGAACGCAACAAACTTAACAAATTTATTCATAATTATCCTCCCTTAGCGCATGAATAAGGCGCAAATTTTCGCGGCTCGCACCGCTTGCTTATATAACAATTGTAAAAAGCAAAACGTTGGATTTTTATGAAATTAGCAAGTAATTTTTAATAAAAATACGCATTTTTGATAATCTATAAGATTTAATCCGGTTAATTTTTCCTAAAACTATAGTTGAATGATTTTGCAATTTGATCCAGCGTTATCAATTGATTTAAGAAAGACTAAAAATAATTAAAAAAATCAAAACCCTGATGTCATCAGGGTTTTCTAAAATGGAGCTGTTAACCGGATTTGAACCGGTGACCTCGTCCTTACCAAGGACGCGCTCTACCTGCTGAGCTATAACAGCATTTGTATATAAGCGAAATTTATTCTTGCTCCTGCTTTTACGAAGTTATCATACCGCTTTTTTCTTACAAACATAGAAAACACGACGATGTAGTATCACCTTATTTCGATTAAAAAAGGCAAAATAAAAACGGGCGAT
>DAITPX010000121.1:0-1632 GCA_036833365.1 Clostridia bacterium
TTGTTGAAAAATTTCGCCATGGCGTAGGGCAGGCTGGTTTTGCCCGTACCCGATATGCCTTCCAATATTATGATTTTGCTTGTCGCCATCCCCGCGAAAAACTGCCTTATCGTCGTATGCGTATAATAAAGCTTAAGCTGCGAGGCCGCGTAGTTTACGAATTTGTTGACTATCTGGTCGAGGCTGAGCATGTCCTCTTCTTCCATAAATATATAAACGGGGTTCCGTTCGTATTTGTCGTCGAGATTGATAAGCTTGGTAAACCTCGAATCTATGCCGCAAGCCAAGGCGTTTTGCTCCGCGTCCGCGTCGGCAGCGGCGGCTTCGGCCTCCGCGCCCCCCGCGAGCCGCCCGTTGACCTTGAGGGCAAAAATCTTTTTCTTTTCCTCCGACATTTCCTCGGCCTGAATTTTAAGCCGCGCGATTTCCTCCATCAGCTTGTCCTTGTCCACTTCCTTGGCGCGGAAAAGTATGTACCGTCTTATAAACTGCACAAGCCTGTAAATAAGGAAAAAAATCAGCGTAAGCATAATGAGGCCGGTGACTATAAGCATCACCCAGCCCAGCGCGTCGAAACGCGGCACGACTTCCAAAAGCCTTTGGACATACCCTATGGTGTCAGTCACCAAAAACTTATAAAACCCTTCGACGAAAATCGTTTTTATAAAATTCCAAATGTTGTTCCCCAGTTGCTTGAGAAACTCCACATAATAAGAAGCAAATTCACCCATTATTCAAAGCGTTTTCGGCGGTTATTTCGGTTCGCCGTCGTTAAGTTTTTCTTTTGCCATCTCCGCCAAAATTTCCTGGCGTATTTTTTCCTTTTGCTCGTCCGTTATAGCTGAGCCGGCCGTTTCGCCCCTGGCTTCCCTGAAATTTTTAATTACGACGTACACACAGTAAATCACAATCAAAACCGAAGGCAGCACGACCGCCACGCCGAAGCCCAAAGGCGTATGTATAAACAGCGAAAAATTCCCCAGCCCCGCGGCTTTGCCCGTATAAACTCCGATTATGGCCGCCGAGGAAATCGTTTGGGTGTCGTATGCCTGCGGATGGTCGCCCTTTACCGTATAGCTCAAAACCGTTCCCGTCATGCTTTTATTAACCGATATAATCCTGTGCGAAATAATATCCTCCCTGCCGTCCCCGTCCACGTCGGCGGAAACGTAGGTGATTATATCGCCCTTTTCGAGGCCTTGCCTCTCCTGGATGTGCTCTTTCCCCTCCAAAATCTTAACGAAAATCAGGTCTCCCCGTTTAAAGCTGTCGGGCTTGTCGCCGTTCATCGAGTCGGTCTTGACGGCTACAGCCGTGCCTCCGAACAGCTCAACGTAGCCCTTTCCCGCGGACAACAATATATTGACCGTCATAATAAAAGTAAAAATCAAAATAATTACGACTATTATATTGATTATTATTTCCCCGGCGTTTTTCCTTTGCTTCTTCATAATTTTTTTCCCTCTCCCAAGCTTACTTATTTAAACACCTAAATGTAAAAAATGTCGGGAGGACATATCGCCTCCCGACCTTGTTTGCCTTAATTAAGCAACTGTCCAATGCAGATTATATCAACAAAAACGCCGTTTGTGAAGCAGTTCGCAAAAAATTGCACTTTTTTGTCATATTTTT
>DAITPX010000121.1:1732-4547 GCA_036833365.1 Clostridia bacterium
CTGAACTGCAAAGCCACGTTAAAAATATCGCCTATTATGTTGTTGATTGCCGAGCCGTCGTTTCCGTCCAGCCAAATCAAAATTTCAACTTCGCCGTGATACCAACCGCCGGACTGCTGTTCGTCGCCTAAGCGGCAGATCACCGTATAGTTTTCCGGATTTTCGGGATATTCTTCACCCTCAGCTACCAGCGGCGTTACCATTTTCACCGCTTCATTCGTCTTATAATCGTCAGGCAGGCCGACTGTCCAGTTGAAAGCGTTTAGGTAATAATCAATTTGAATTTGGTCGTTAATGTCGTTAGGCGCCCAAACGGCTGCGGTATCTCCGTCAACAAAACTTACCCGCGCCGCGTTAAACGCTCTCAACGGAATAGGGTCACCCGCCTCATAATCTTCTGTTCCGTATCCCAATTCTTCCGCTGTTATAGCGGTCCAGGCAGTCATAGAGTTTTTCGCTGTCGGTTCCGCGTTCTTCGGATTTATATAGCTCGTTTCGTTTAAACCGACCTTTCCCACCAATATAATATTGCCAGGCCTTAGGGAATTGAATTCCAGCGTGAACTTGGCATAGGTTCCGTTGGCCGCTTCAACCCATGTTACGCCTTCGCCCCCCAAATCAATGCTGTCCGCGATAACCGCAGTGGTGCTCTTGAGGGTTTTGCCGTCGGCGCTGGTCAAAGGCATCAAAAACGGCTCATTTCCGCCATTGTTTAATTCTATCGCTTCCAAAATATCTTCGCTGCTGACTGAAACGCCGTAATTTTTTTCTTCAGTACCACCGGGTACTTTAATTCTTACGAACAAACCTTCTTCCGCCGTCGTTACGTTTACGTCAAACCCGTTTACCGTCGCGTATGTATTGGTCGTGAACCATGCGTATGTGGCGGTAACCGACATAGCCAGCGTGATTACGAGCGCCACAACCGACAAAACCAATTTTTTTGTCCCTTTCATTTTTTCTACCATCCCCTTATGTATTTTTTAAATTTATTTTAAAGCAAAAACTTCTTGTTCCGTATTTTTTTGAGGCTCACGGTCTCTCTTTCGCGTCTTGTTAAACCTCGTTTTTGCGCCGCATGATTTTTTTCCGTATTAATTTAACTTGTCTCATGATTTCCAATCGTGCTCCTTTCTGCGACTTTAACCTTCGCTGTTTTATCCCGCATAGGCAAGTGTCCCTATGACTTAATAATGTGCTTTGTCCCGCGTTTACAGCATTACGCTGTCAAATCTTTCTTTGCGTTGATTTTTAAATTGCCGTCCGTTCCGCGAGCCAATTTAAATTGCTCTTACCGCCGCCTGTGCCTTACAGCGCTACGCTGTTAAACTTCCTTTCTTCTTTTCAGCATTACGCTGTCAAACTGTTTTTTTCCGTGGTTGTTTAAACCCAAAATTTTTTCAGTTTCTCTTTTGTTCATTCGGCTGATCAGTGGTTTTGAGGCCATAAGAGAGTTCTTTTGCCTAATGCTCCGATCTTCGCGCCGCAGCGCCGGCTTTCTCCCGCTTCCGCCGTTTCCTCACGGGTATTTCTCATCCGTAAAACACTTTATGCTTACTTCCCACGAGCGTTTTTCATTCCCGCACCCTTGCCTTTTCGCACTTTTGGCCGCCCTGCCGCGAACCGATTAAATTTAACTTTGTTTTAACGCCGCATGCTTACAGCGCTACGCTGTTAAACTTCCTTTCTTCTTTACGGCATTACGCTGTCAAATCTTACTCTTTACCGCAAGCCCGCCCGCACCAAATTTAAATAAATCTTGCCGCACCGAACAATTTTTAATAACCCTTAATATTCATAGCCATGCGTATGGCTCCTCCGTACAGGTCATCCACGCATTGTGCGTCCCAGCCTTCCAGCCAAACGACTACGGTCACCTTCACGGCTTTTCCCGCGCCCAGGCCCCCGAGAGTTTCGCTTAGCACCCTGCTTTCGCTTACAAACATTTTCGTCTTGCCGTCGAACTTGGCTCCCGCCGCGGGGTCGGTTTCGGGCACGCGCTCGCCGTTAACAAGCTTGTCCGCCCACGGCCCCGTCGGATTGCCTTCCTCGTCCGTCTCTCTCTCTTCCTGCCATTTGGCGTAAACGGTGCCGCTTTGCTCCTCGCCGAAAATCAGCATAACCCTTACCGCGCTGTCCACGTCCTTGTCTATCGCCGTGATATCGAGGTTAAACATCAGCTCGACGTCTATTTCTGAATTGTTTATCACATAAAAGCTGTGCGCTATATATCTGCGAAATTCCGCGTCGGTTTTCGTCCCCGCGCCTTTGGTTATGTCGAAAGGTATGTCGCCGAGCGTCGTGTCGCGCTGGTTTGTGAGCCCCTTGACTGCCAGCCTGTCCGTCTGGTTGGAGAGGTCTTCGTATTCCGAAAGCGCTATTTTGATAAGGGACGAATCTTCCTGGGTGTCGATGACAAAACTTCCGACCTTTTCGCCGTAAACGGTAAATCCCGCCAGCACAGTCGACAAAATCACGCATATGACAATCGCGATTTTTGAAAACTGCATCAGTTTGACACGCTTTACCCATTTCATTTTGACATAACTCCTTGAAATAAAAAATAGTCCTGTTGGCTGCAACGCTAATTGCCGAGCGCATTTTTCAGACCGACGGTTTTACCCCAAAAGGGTAAAAATCGATATAAAAAAATGCTGATATACTTTTTCTTCCTGCTTTCGGTCCGGCGCTCTAAGCGTTTCGAAGCCTTGCATTTACAAAAGGTTATATCGGCAACTGGCAAGCATATCCAACGGACTTAGCCCCTTAGTTTTGCGTCCCGCGCTTTCACGCGGTTTGCTTTTTACATTTTATG
>DAITPX010000122.1:0-4529 GCA_036833365.1 Clostridia bacterium
ATGCGGTACGCGTCAGTACCACATCCCCAAAAAATCACTACGGCCCGCCTTAGCGGCAAGCGATAATTTATTCCTTGACCAAACAACGCGATTGTCGGTTGGTGAGAAGCGGTACTTCTTCTTTGCTTAACTATAATAGCAAAACCGCCCCGATATGTCAACCGTTTTCGATAATTTCGTTATTTTCCAAAATTCCAACTATAAGTATATATTTAATTAAAATTTTGATAAAATTTTAAATTGAATAAAGGTAAAAGGTAAATTCCGTATCGGTGCGCGTCTGAATTCTTTTATGCTATACAATTTAAATCAATTTCCTCCTTTTATAAATGATTCATTAATAGCGTTACTTTCCACCCTCGCACAGTGGCAGGCTGTTCGTGCGTTCGTTTGGAAGAGTAAACCCGCGCCGACGTCAGACACTATAAACCCCGCCCGCTTAATAAATTAAAAAGCGGGCAAGCATTTTATATCTCATCCGCTTTTTAAAGTTTTTTTGGCATATTAAATTAAAAACTAAATTTCACCCGAACCAAAAACCGGTATTAAGGCTAATCGTATTTACAAACCTTATTCTCAGATTCTTCCCTAAGCATTTTGATAAACTCGCCGAGGTTCATCGCACCCTTATCTCCCGCTTTGCGCTCGCGCACCGCGACAGTCTTGGTGTTGACCTCTTTTTCGCCTACAATGAGCGCGTAAGGAATTTTATCCACCTGCGCCTCGCGTATGCGGTAGCCTATCTTTTCGTTGCGGTCGTCAAGCTTTATTCTAAAGCCCTTTTCTCCCAGAAGCGCGCTGACTTCTTTCGCGTAACCCGCCTGCGCCTCGGAAATAGGCAGTATCCTGACCTGCTCGGGGGCCAGCCAAAGCGGCATCGCGCCTGCGGATTTTTCCAAAATAAGCGCCAGCGTGCGCTCATAGCAGCCTATTGACGTGCGGTGAATGATATAGGGCGTCGCGCGGTTACCGTCGCTGTCGATATATTCCATGCCGAATTTTTTGGCCAACAGCATATCTATTTGGATTGTTACCAGCGTGTCTTCCTTGCCGTGGACGTTCGTTATCTGCAAATCCAGCTTCGGCCCGTAAAAAGCCGCATCGCCCACGCCCACCGAGTATTTCACTCCCAGTTCGTCCAAAATGTGTTGCATAAGCGTCTGCGCCTCGTCCCATTGCTCGGGCGTCCCCTCGTATTTTTCCCCGTCGGCGGGGTCCCATTTGCTGAACCTGAAGGTAACGTCATCCAAAAGCCCGACGGTTTTGAGCAGATACCGCGACAGTTCGAGGCAATTTTTGAATTCCTCCTTAAGCTGGTCTGGTCGCAAAATTATATGCCCCTCGGAAATCGTAAACTGGCGCAGCCGTATAAGCCCGTGCATTTCACCGCTGTCCTCGTTTCTGAAAAGCGTGGAGGTCTCGCCCAGCCTCATGGGCAAATCGCGATAGCTGCGCTGACGGTTGAGGAATACCTGATACTGGAACGGGCAGGTCATAGGGCGCAGTGCGAAAACTTCCTTGTCGCTTTTGGGGTCGCCCAAAACGAACATGCCGTCTAGGTAATGGTCCCAATGCCCGCTGATCTTGTAGAGGTCGGATTTTGCCATAAACGGTGTTTTTGTGAGCAGGTAGCCGCGTTTTTCCTCCGTGTCCTCGACAAACCGCTGCATAATCTGTAAAACTTTGGCGCCCTTAGGCAGCATAATGGGCAAGCCCTGCCCTATCACGTCCACAGTGGTAAAATATTCCAGTTCCCTGCCTATTTTGTTGTGGTCGCGGCGTTTGGCTTCCTCGACGCGCGCAAGGTATTCGTCCATGTCGGCTTTTTTGTCGAAAGCCGTGCCGTAAATGCGCGTAAGCATCTTGTTTTTGACGTTTCCGCGCCAGTACGCGCCCGCCACGCTCGTAAGCTTAAACGCCTTAACCTTGCCCGTAGAAGCCAAATGCGGCCCGCGGCACATGTCGACGTATTCGCCCTGAGCGTAAAGCGAAACCTCCTCCGCGCCCAAATCATTGATTATTTCTATTTTATACGGCTCGTTTTGTGCCGTAAAAAGTTTTACGGCTTCGGAGCTTTTTACAACGCTGCGCGTAACAGGCAGGTTTTCGGCGACGATTTTTTTCATCTCCTCCTCCACCTTGGGCAAATCCTGCATGGTGAATTCCTTGTCGAATTCTATGTCGTAATAAAACCCGTTTTTGACCGCAGGGCCTATCGCTACCTTAGCTGACGGATAAAGCCGCTTAACTGCCTGGGCCATAATATGCGACGCTGTGTGGCGGTAAACCTCCTTGCCCTCCTCGTCGGCAAAGGTATAAACTACTAAAAGGCAGTCCTCTTCGACGGGTGCGGTAAGGCCGGCAAGCTTGCCGTTAAGCCCAACGCAAACCGCTACGCGCGCCAGCCCTTCGCTGATGCCCTTGACAATATCTATCGCCTTCGTTCCTTTTTCAAACTCGGCGACTTTGCCGTCGGGAAAAGTAACCTTGATATTTTTCATAAATTTTACCTCCTAAACAAAAAGCCCTTATCCGATTTTTCAGATAAGGGCGAAAAATTTTTCCGCGGTTCCACCTTAATTGCCGCGTTTAGCGCGGCCGCTTAATGAGGTTTGGTGTCGTTCAAACAGACGGTATTCTTTCAAAGCGGTACAATCCGGGTTTGTTTTGCGCGGTTCTCAGCCCCCCGCGTTCTCTGTAAAAAACTTTTGCCCGAAAGCGTGTCTTCAAAATATAAATACTATTATCAGTTTTGTTGTATTATATGCTCCTTTGAAAAATAAGTCAATTGTTTTCGTAAGAAGTTTCAAACAAATAATCGGCCAGTTCGACAAATTCCGCCGAAAGCTTTTCGGTTTTGCCCACGAAAACAACCGCCCGCGGCTTTTGGCAGATTATGTTGTACATCAGTATCTCTTCGTCGGTAAGCCCGGGATAAATCAAAATCTGTTTCGGAATGTTTTTACTTTTGGCGTCCAGTAGCAAAAAGCCCGTTTCCGACAAAACGACGTACATTTTTTTATGGAAAATCGGCACCGCTTCCAGCAAAAACCTCAAAAAATCCTTGATGATTTCCTTGTCCGAAAAAATCAAATCGTTGGCATTGCTAAGCTCGATTATCTCGTCCCATTTGCGTTTTATGGCTTTGGAACGGAAATTATAAACGCCGTCGATAACTATGTTTTCGCCCTCGCCCAGCATATCCGAAAGCGTTTTGCTGTCGATATGGCTGTCAAAAATGCACATCGTATTGATAAGGGTGCGTACGACAAGCTCGTCGCCGCTCAAGCGCATCTTTTGCAGCAGATATTGCCTTTTGTAGCTCACCGAAATAACCTTGGCGACGTTTTCGCTTATTATCGCGTTCATCTGCGGCTTGTGCTCTTTGGGGTAAGCCAACGATACGTAATACCGCCTGTCCGATTCCATGTCAGTCATCAGTCCGTTTATGGTTTTCAAGGGCTTTGCCAGCGAATTTTTTATCTGTTCCAAAAAAAATTTGTTTTTGTTATCGATGCTTATTGTTGTCTCAACGAGTTTCGAATTCATACATTAAGTGTATGCAAAATGCCGATTATTAGTATACGCCTTGTAAAATCCGCTAAATTAACATTTTTTTCGTCAATTCCTTGTCTTGCGGCGAAACGCGGTAGCTGTCGCGCACTTTTTGCAAGGCTTTTTTCTTTACCGACTTGGTCAATTTGTCGGAGCCCGTTATGTATTTTACGGTTTCGTCTTTAAACTCCACAAACATAACCGAAAGCAGCCAGGCGGACGCCATATCTATATAATATTCGCCGTAGCATATATTGTCCAGCATGCCGAACAGCGCGCCGAGCTTGTCTGCCGTAACGAAATTCATCGCTATTATTATTCCAAGCCTTACGACGAAGGTTTTGTCCGAGCCCACGAGCTTTAGGGCATACTCCCACAGCTTTTCCCTTTCCTCCGGCTTAATTTTTATGCTGCCGCCCACGCAGTCGCAGACCGCCCAGTTGTCGATAGTCGGCGCGAACGCGTCCAAATACGCGGTTTTTTCGTTAAAACCTATGTCCGCACCCGCGATAACCGAGCCCTTAACCATGTCGACTTCGTAATATTCGTTGGACGGAAAAGCGCATACGGCTTCCACTTTGTTTTTAAGCCGCTTCGACACCGCCCCCATAGCCGCACTTTTGACGCCCAAAATCCGCGTCGATGTGTTGACTATTTTTTCTAAAAACGCCTTATGTTTTTCCGTCGCGCTTTCTCTCAATACTCCTAAAAATTCCGCGTAATCCATAATTTTTATCAAAAAAAGAAAACCGTACGCTTGCGGCAAACGGTTTTCCTTAGCAGCCTTTTTTATTTTTTGTTTTCTTCGACAAATTTTACAACGGCGGCGATGGTTTGGAGCTTGTTTGCCATTTCGTCGGGCACGGTAATATTAAACGCATCTTCGAGCGACATAAGCAATTCCACAACATCAAGCGAATCGGCGCCCAAATCGTTGATTATGTCCGATTCCATTGTTATTTTGTCTTTTTGAA
>DAITPX010000123.1:0-4494 GCA_036833365.1 Clostridia bacterium
CATGCCCGCTGCCTTTCACCGCCGGAAAGCGTGTTTATCGTGCGGTGCTGCAGCTCGGCAAGCCCGGTCAGCCCGAGAGCCTCGTCGATTGCGGCGGCGTCCTCTTTAGTCAGACCCCTGCCAAACCTTGTGTGGGGGTACCTTCCGAAGGAAACCAAAGTCCTGACGTCTATGTCCGGCGGCGAAAAATGAACCTGGGGCAGATAAGCGATTTTTTTTGCGATTGCCTTGGATTTGTATTCGCCTAAAGTTTTATCACAATAGATCACCCGCCCTTTCTGAGGCGTAACCGCCTTGAAAACGGTTTTTAGCAGGCTGGACTTTCCGCAGCCGTTTTGCCCGATAATAGCGGTCATTTTCCCTTTGGGAAAATCGAGGCTCAGGCCGTCGATAACGTGTTTCTTACCGTAGGAAATAGAAATATCTTCAAAACCGAAATACATTTACTGCTCCTTATGCCTTGTCCTAAGCAAATACAAAAAGAAAGGCGCGCCTATAAACGACAGTATAATACTGACGGGCACCTCCCCAGGCGGCAAAATCACTCTGCCGATAGTGTCGCATACCGTCACCAGCAAAAAACCCAAAAATGCTGACGCGGGAAACAAAAACTTGTAGTCCGAGCCGACCAGAAGCCTGGCTATATGAGGCACGATAAGCCCCACAAAGCTGATAAGCCCCGCGGCTGATATCGCCGCGCCCGCAAGCAGCGAACTGACCGCAATCAGGAAAAACCGGAACCTTTCAACCCTTAACCCCAGCGAATTAGCCGTTTCGTCGCCCAGCATTAATACGTTCATTTTGGAGGGCAGGAAGAAGCAGATAAAGGCGCCTGCCGCGGCATAGGGCAAAACCATATAGAAGTTCTTCCAGATAACGCCGTTTAAACCGCCCACCAAAAATCCCGACGCGTTGCCGAGCGTTTCGGCGAAAAACGTTTTTATAATGTCGTTGAACGCGCCGAAAAGCGCCGACACCGCCAATCCCGCCAAAATCATTTTTACGGGGCTTACTCCTTTCTGATAAGCTAGCAAATAAATCAGCATGGTTGTGGCAAACGCTCCGACGAAGGAGCCTACGGGCAGCAAATAGGAGAAGGAAGGAAAGGCCACAAGCGTAAGGTATCCCACAAAGCTGGCTCCGCTGGTAACTCCGATGGTCGAAGGCGAGGCCAGATTATTGCGCATGACTCCCTGCAAAATACAGCCGGAAAGAGACAGGCAAACGCCCACGAGTCCCGCCGTCAGAAGCCTCGGAAGCCGAAGATTCCATATAATCAGTCTTGCGTCGCTTTCGTCGGGCACAAACAGTGCTTTTAAAACCGTCAGGATACCATACTTATTGGTTCCTATGCCTACGCAGACCAAAACGGCAACAAAGCACAATCCCGCCAAAACCGCGATAAAGATAATTTTCCTTATGTATTTAGGACCATTACGGGCCGCTCCCATGAGACTCGTCATGATTCCCCGAACGCCGTTTTTACGGCGTTTTGAGCTTTAAACAAGTCCGTTTCGTCGGGATGCCCTTGAGACAATTTTTGCTTTTCATAGCGTTCCAGGCTTAAATGCCCCTTTTCGCCGAACGGAATTTCAAGCCGCTCCGCCGTTCGTTTGAGGTCGATACTGCCTTGGCACAAATAATGCCCCAAAAGGTTATTTTCTTTCAGGACGATTTCGTTTACTCTGTAAACGACGTTTTCGGCATGCGCCGAGTTCGGGTCCGCGCCCAACGTACCCAAAAGCAAAATATTTTTCCCTTTGAGCTTGCTTACGAATTCGATGGTGTCGTCGTCACAGGTGCCGTGATTGCACCAGTAGCAAAGCACATAATTGTCAAATCGGGTTTTGTCGGCGGCGTAACGTATGTTATAAGGCCCGTAACAGTCCCCCAATGCCTCTTTGGCCGTTTGGGCGAGCTTAAAGGCGTTGCCGGTGACTGTTGAAAAAATAATTATGGTAGATTCCATTTGTGTTTTCTCCTTAGTAATCGGCGGGATTCCGCCGTTGTAATTGGATTATAAACTTTAACTAAATTACTCAAATGGCGAAGCGCACTGCAAAACCTCAAACCGTCTGCCTTTGGTGCACCCCATCGGCGTTTTCATAAGTTTCCGATTCGCCAAATCATTAAAAAATGTTTTTGACAAGCTTTCAGGCGTACGGCGCGACTGTCCCAAAATCGACAAGTAACAAATTTTGCCAGCAACTCGGTTCGCATATGCGAACTAACAGACTAAAAAATAATCGCCCTTTGGCAAATTTCATAAAGCTACGCCTTATAAGCAGCCCGCTCTTTCCGCCGTTATACGCAAGAGGGATTTTGCGGCAACTAGTTCGCATATGCGAACTAGTTGCTTTAAAAATAAGGGTTGCCATAACTCTCGAAAATATTATAATCGGGCGGAGGATTCGTGTCAACGAAAACAATGGCCTAAATTAAATTTTTTGAATTATCCCGTCGTCGGGCGAAAGTGCAAAAGGAGCGGCGCAACAAAATACCTTTTCTTTTGTGTAAAAATGTGGTAGAATTAAATAAGGAGAAAGAAAAATGGAAAGCTTGTCTTTCATAATGGAAAATTATTTAGAGGCGATATACGAGCTTAGCCAAGAAAAAAGCTTCGCGCGCATATCGGATATCGCGCGGCGGCTGAATGTCAGCAAGGCAAGCGCGAGCAGTGCCATGCACTCCCTTATGAGCAAAGGTCTTATAGCCACCGAAAAATACCGCGAAATATATCTTACGGAGGAAGGCAGAAAAATAGCGGAGCTCACGGCGAAAAAGCACCGGGCCATAAAGAAATTTTTCACCGAAGTGCTAAAGGTTGACGAAGAAATTGCCGACAGCGACGCCTGCGCCATTGAACATGTAATAAGCAACGCTTCCGCAAAAGCTATAGAGGAATACCTAAAAAAAGCGGGTATAGAATAAAGGTTTATTTTTTTGATATTTACGCCCGTTTTGTTTTTCGCCTGTAAAATTAAATAAGATATAACAAAAACCCGCACTTTAAAGCGCGGGTTTTTCTAATAAGTCATGAATTATAATTGATTATCATAAATAAAAAAACTTTAAGGTTTCGAGAACCCTGTAAAATTGAAATTTTACAGGGTTCTTTATGGGCTATTTTTCTGTTCCGTCCTCTTTTTTATGTGAAGTTGCGCAGGAAGGACAGCTTTGGGAGGCTAGGAACAGCTTGAACAACCTGAACAGCCCGAAGCTTTATTCTTCTTTCTTCTTATTATCGCGCCTATTATTGTGCCTATGACTACGGCTGCGGCGGCGATTATGACGATTATTTCAAATGGTCCCATAATTTACCTCCTTTGTTAAAAATTATTTAACACTTTTTCTTCTTTGAATGTTTCTTGTTGTATATCGCTATGGAAATTACCGTTACGGCGGCAAGGGCTAAGAAAATGAAGCAAGTCCACCACCATGTGCCTATAACGTAAACCGCCGTTCCCGTTATATAAGAGGCTGCCACCCAAAACAAAAGTGTGTTTTTATAGCTCTTTTTAGTAGGCAATTCCGCCTTAGCGGTAGCTACCGCCGCAAAACACGGTATGGTAGTCATATTAAAGGCGATAAAAGCTATTAAGGCGGGAATGGTAATATTGGTCGCTCTTATCATCTGCACCACGCTGTCAACGCCCTCGAGCGCTTCGTCCGGGAAGAAGCCCGCGGTCAAAACCGCCGCCAGCGTCCCAAAGGTGGCTATTACGTTTTCTTTGGCCAGAAGCCCCGTTACGGCGGCTACCACAAACACCCAGCCGAATTTGCCGAGCTGGCTGCCGAAACCTAAGGGCGTAAAGATGGGCTGGAACAGCTGCCCTATTCCCGCTAAGATGCTGTCTCCCATTTGCTCGTCGGTTAAAAAGCTCCAATTCCAGCTGAAATGGCTTACAAACCATATTACGACAACGGAAGCCAAAATGATTGTAAACGCCTTTTTGACAAAGTGCTTTCCCTTATCCCAAAGGTGAATCATCAGGCTCTTAAATTGCGGCGGGTGATAAGGCGGCAGTTCCATAATGAAAGGCGGAACTTCCCCTCTCATAGTGGTATTTCTCATCAGGATTATAGAAATGATTGCCACCGCTATGCCCAAAACATACATTGAATAAGTTATAATGTCGGCGTTTCCTACGCCAAACTGCATAACGATGCCACCTGCGACTGCTACCAAAATGGGAAGCTTGGCGCCGCAGCTAAAGAACGGGATAACCCTTATAGTGGCGATTCGCTCGTTTTCGTCGGCTAAAGTCCTCGTATTAATAAAGGCGGGAACGGAGCAGCCGAAGCCCATTATCATAGGCATAAAGGCCCTGCCCGAAAGCCCGTACCGGCGGAAGATTCTGTCCAATATAAAGGCTACGCGCGCCATATATCCGCTGTCCTCTAAAATAGAGAAAAAGAGGAAAAGCAGCAGGATTTGGGGCAGGAAGGAAAGAATGGCGAAAAGCCCCGCCAAAACGCCGTCGCCCACAAAGC
>DAITPX010000124.1:0-4486 GCA_036833365.1 Clostridia bacterium
CGGCACCGATAAAAATACGGTTTACATAACGCCCAAAACAGATCCGCGAAAATCCCAAGCGGCAACACAATTAAGGCGCGCCCCGAAAATTACTTAAAGCTTGACGCAACAAGGCAATATAAACCGAACGATAATCCAAAGCGCTTAACCCAAGCAAAATAAAGTCGACAAATCTCTGCTGCCTCCTAAAAAACAAAAGAAAAAAGTCCGGCAAAATCCTGTGTTTACGGGATAGCCGGATTTTAAAAAAATATTTTTGCGGGAGCCGCCGTTTATAGTTCTCTGCGGCAAAACCTAAAAAATTTACGGCGCCGAAAACAATATGGCTAAAGCCTTTTTATGTTAAACGGAATTAAAAAATCAAGGAGAAATATAAGCACAATGGAAAAACATCGGGACATACTACATATTTTGATTGACCGCCAAACCCTTGCAAAACGAATCGATGAAATGGGCAAACAAATCAGCCGCGACTTTCAGGGCAGGCGTCCGCTAATTGTTAGCATTCTTAAGGGGAGTTGGATATTTTTAGCCGACCTTGTGAGGGCTATGGATATCGACGCCGACGTGGAGTTTATGGCGATTTCGAGTTACGGCTCGGGCACAAACAGCACCGGCGAAATCAAGCTCATTATGGACCTTAACCATTCCGTCAAGGACAAGGACGTACTGATTGTCGAGGACATCATCGACAGCGGCCTCACCATGGACTACATGCTCAAGCTGCTCAAAACCCGCGGCGCAAAATCCGTCACGATAGCGACGCTGCTCTCAAAGCCAAGCAGGCGCAAAATTCAGGTGCCCGTCGATTATGTCGGCTTTGAAAT
The DNA here is from genome assembly GCA_036833365.1 of Clostridia bacterium. Classification (GTDB taxonomy): domain Bacteria; phylum Bacillota; class Clostridia; order Christensenellales; family CAG-314; genus JAQUSX01. Next base: position 828 of record DAITPX010000124.1, read on the forward strand.
CGAGGACAAATTCGTCATCGGCTACGGCCTCGACTACGACGAAAAGTTCCGCGGCCTCAAGGACATAGCGGTTCTCCGCCCCGAAGTTTATTCCAAATAGGTTTTAATACAAATTAATCTAAATAACGCCATAACGCCGAAAACCATATCGTTTTAATTTAAAAGCCGCTCAACCCGAGCGGCTTTTGATAAAACGGCAAAAATTATTCATATTGATTTTTTATCGGCATGACGTGAGAATTGGTTAGTAAAATATTTCGCCGCCGTTGAAAGTTTGATTCTCTCTTGAACGCCAAAAACGATACTCTCTGATTATTGAATAATTGGCATTAAGAAAATAAGAAAAACGAAGCTTTTATCCTTGGTAATATAAACCGCCGTCGGCAGAATATTCGTGAGTCGAATATCTTATCTACGGCTGTTATCGGTTATCTTTATTAACAAAATCCTTGAAAATGTTAATAAAAATGTTTGTAAACCTTTTTGCTGCGGCATAAATAGTTTATTTTGCCGCCATGGCAAGCCGACAAAAACCAATTTAAATTAAAAATTAAAATCACTCAAAATGTTCCGCCAAATAAAGGGCTGAGGCGCAGGCAAAATAAAGGTTGTAGCCGCCGCACAATCCATCCACGTCGAGCGTTTCGCCTATGGCATAAATTCTTGTGCCCTTTATGCGCAGACCGTCCAAAATCTTCTCGTCTACCCCGCCCGCGGTAACCTGCGCCAAGCTTTTGTCGGCAACGCCCTTAAAAACGAAAGTCAGGTTTTTTAAGAGGCGCGCAAGGGCGTCCAAATTTTTTCTTTCGAAGGTTTTTACGCCCAGTCGGACGGCAAGCGCCTGCGCAAGCTTGTTGTGAAGCAGCCCGACGGCGAACGCTTGTCCGAATTTATCAAAACGGCTTGCCAGTACTTTTTCAAGCCCGGCCGTATCGGTATCGGGGAATAAATCCAGCGAAACGGTATATTCGCTTTTTTTGCCCGAAACGATGCCGCGCGCAATAACTGCCGACATATTAAAAATCACAATCCCGCTCAACCCGTATTCCTTAAACAGAACTTCGCCGCGCTCGGAAAAAAATTTTTCCTTCCCGCGCGTCAAATCCGCCCTTGCGTCGTGCCTCAGACCGTTAAGGATTGGCAACGGGTCTGAAACTATTATCGGCGCCAACGAGGGACAACGCTTTGTAAAAAATTTCTCGCCGATTAGTTCCTCCGCGTTGCAGTACGCCGACGAGGCATTGCTGCCGACAGCCGCCACGACCGTGTCGGCGTCGAAAACACCGCAATCCGTCAACACCGAATACCCGTCCCTGTTTTCCGAAATTTTTTGAGCCTTACACCCAGTAACAACTTTGACGCCGCTTTTTTCCACGGCCGCGCGCAGGCAGTCTACTACGGAATTGGCGTTGTAGGTCAGCGGATATACCCTGTCTTCGGCGTCGGCGGGCGCAAGGGCAAGCCCGATTTCTTCCAAAAAAGCCTCTGCCTTTTCGAGGTAAAAGGGTACGATTTTTTCCGCCACCGCGCTTTCGTTGTATTTTTCAAGCTCGGCGTTTTTATTCAGAATATTGCACCGCCCGTTGCCGGTGGCGGACAGCTTTTTGCCCAGCCTCGCGTTGGCCTCCAAAAGCGTTACGTCGTGCCCGCGCGCGAGCATTGCCGCCGCCGTCATTCCGCTCATTCCCCCGCCGATTATTACGACTTTCATTTTTGTTTTCCTTTTCGTTTTAAATATTGATTTTTTTGTATGCCGCCAAGTATTTTAATTCTTTCTGAAAATTCTATTGGTTTTTTCTTTTATTATAAATTTCCGCGCTCTGTCAGCGTCCATTCTGATTTGGCTGATTCCATTTTTCCGTTATTTAACCGTGCGTAGTGTGACTCCGCAAGGTTGAATTAATGGCGCATTTCACATTAAATCCGCATAAATGCGCGATATGGCTCAAGTCACGCCCGCCATGGGAAGACATTGCCATGTTTCAATCCTGCAAATCCAATGCGGGATGTGACAATAGTATTGCATACCTGTTTTCAACACCGTCTAATTCAATCCATACATGGCAGATTATAACCCGCCTTTATTATGTTTGATATGTAATTGAAAATAAAATTTACCTTCCAATATGGCATATTATAAACTCTAAAATTTGTCAATCGCAAATTGCGGCACTGAATTTACATTCCAATATCCCATGGGGAATATGACGCTTACAAACAGTCTCTTTGTCGACGTTATACAAATTTCAATACACACCTTTAGCGAAAACGGTGTGTCGTCCGATTTCCGCCCCGATGCGCCCGTTATAAGCAGTTATTTAAATCCAAGTTTTTTGTGCCGCCAAGATTTCGTATGCTTCTTGATTCAACAAACCGCCTCTTTAAATTCAAAAATACCGCCCGCAACCGCCCGGGTTATGAGTCTATAAATATCCGACGGCTCTTTAAAAAAATTTTTACGCATTGCTTCCACGAAAAAAAGCACTCATTAAATCACCGGCCTGTCGGTGTGTCCCGTGGTATAGCCGCCAAGATATTCCTTGATTTTTTTCGGCTCGTCAAAGTTTGCCAGCATAAACTCCGTTTGCTCCTTTGTCAGCGTCCGCGCGTCCAAAAGCGCATTGCCCGAGGTGTCGCCGACAAGCGGCGCGTAGTTGAAAAGCTCGAACAGGCAGCCGCTTGTTTTGATTCGCCTCAGCGGAAAAACGCGCCTGCCGTCGTCCAGCGACGACCATTCGCGGGTTTTGCACGCCGCGCAGTTTTTGCCGAAAGGGCAGTAAACAAATGTCATCAGCTTGATTGCGCCAAGCGCGTGGGTAAAAACCGTTTTGCTCGATCCGTTTTTGACGAACCCGCTTTCGCTTTTCGTCAGCTCGTTACTCAGGCAAAAATAGTCGCCGTCCAGCCCCGCCAAATCAATGCGGTTAAAAATATGCCTTCCCGGGCCCCAAAAAATTTTTTTGCCCCGCTCTTTCGCCAAAGTCCCTCCCGCCAAGGTTTCGGCGTAAACGCCGTCGAATTTTTCGAGCCTCCCGCGCAAAAGCGCCTCGTCCCTGCCCGAAACGTAAACGGGCATATACAAAAGCTTTTGCCCCACCTTTTTCGTTTGTCTGAAAAACAGCTCAAACTGCCCGTCGTCGTTATAATTTTCGGGAGCGAACACCGCTATGTCCGCCTTTAATAAATTGAAAGAAAAATCCTTGCCCAAAACCGCAATCAGTTTTTTTTCGGCGGCTTTTCCAATGTGCGCTGACAAATTCAAAAATTCCCGCCCTGCTGTTTCCTTCGGTTTTTCCATCCCTTCTTTTGGCGCGGGCAAATTTAAAACCCCAAGCTTCCTTTCGGGGCGGGCGGCAAGCGTGTCGAAAAGTTTTTGATAAAGCCCCCGGCGCATACCGTTAAGTTCCGAACGCGGCATAAATGCGTTTTCAAGCGTTACCGAAACCGCCGGCCCGAAAGGGAATTTGTCTGTTTTAAGCAAAACTTCTTCGACATCCGCGCGTGTAAGCGGGTTTTTTTGCGCCGCCTGCACCACGCCGCCGTTTATTTCAACCGTCACGCCGCGGCACCCCGCGCAAAAACGCGCTTCCCGCCCTTGGGCAAGGCAAACCTCTGCCTCGACGGGAAGCTTTTTGGCATTAACGGGAGGAGCCCCCGCG
>DAITPX010000125.1:0-2958 GCA_036833365.1 Clostridia bacterium
ACATCAAAACCTACGGCTGTCAAATGAACGTGCACGAATCGGAAAAGATAGCGGCAACTTTGAGGGAAGCGGGCTATACCGAGTCGGACGAACAAAAAAACAGCGATATTATAATTTTCAACACCTGCTGCATACGCGAAACCGCCGAGGCCAAAATAGCGGGGCATATCGGCGAAGTCTCCCGCCTAAAGCAGTCCAACCCGGAGCTTATCACGGTCGTTTGCGGTTGCATGGCACAGCCAAATCGCTCAAAAAACGTTTTCCCTTTATAGATATTATACTCGGCACAAGCAATCTTCATTTGCTTTCCGAAAAAATCGCTGCCGTCGGGCAAAAACGCGGGCTGGTCGACGTAGCCGAATACGGCGGAGTTGCCGAGCTTAGCTCTTACCGCACAAGCGGCGCCAACGCCTGGGTCAACATAATTTACGGCTGCAACAATTTTTGCACCTATTGCATCGTTCCTTACGTCCGAGGCAGAGAACGCAGCCGCAAGGAAAGCGACATAATCGCCGAAGTCGAGGAATTGCTTTCTCAAGGTTATAAAGAAATAACCTTGTTGGGGCAAAATGTCAATTCCTACGGCAAAGACTTCTCCGACGGCGGCAGTTTTGCCGTTCTGCTGCAAAAACTGGCAAACCTGCCTTACAAATACCGCCTGCGTTTTCTGACAAGCCACCCCAAGGACCTTTCCGACGAAGTGATTGACGCCGTCGCGCAAAACAAAAATATCTGCAAATCCATACATTTGCCAGTCCAAAGCGGCAGCACCGAAATTCTGCGCCGCATGAACCGCAGGTACACCCGCGACGACTATCTTTCGCTGGTCGGGCGCATAAGGGAAAAAATTTCCGGCGTCGGGCTTTCCTCCGACATTATGGTGGGCTTTCCGGGCGAAACCGAGGAGGATTTTCAGGACACGCTGGACGTCGTGCGCAAAGCGCGGTTTGCTTCCTGCTATTGTTTTGTCTATTCGCGCCGTAAGGGCACCCCGGGCTATTCTATGGAAAACCAGATTCCGCGCGAAATAAAAACCGACCGCATCAAGCGCCTTATCGCCGAGCAAAACAAAATCACGCGCGAAATCAGCAAAACCTTCGAGGGCAAAACGATAGAGATTTTGGTGGACGGCCTCAATGACAAATACGTCGGGGTTTATTGCGGGCGCACCGACTGCGGAAAGCTGGTCAATTTCAAGTCCGAACGCGACCTGACGGGCGGATTCGCCACGGTCAAAATCAATCGATCCCAATCGGCGACGCTTTTCGGCGAGATTATAGATTACCAACTTTAAAGGCTTTGCAACGCCTTGACCTATTTACGACAAAATTTGCTGGAAAATTCTCTTGCTCCGATAAGGTAAAATAAAGCCATACGTGTGAGTGCTCATTGCAGTTACCTTAACAGTGCTCAACACAATGCGTAAAAGATAACAATACTACCTTTTTGTGCGATGCAAGTATGTCCGCGGCCGCCGAATTGTGTGCATAATTGACAAACAGCTTTAACCGCTTCGGACTTTTCTCTCCGCATTGATGCATTGTGGCAACAAATTTTAATAAGGCAATCCCGAGCACCGCGCAGTATAAATAAACTAATAAATTCGCCTAAAGCCGATTCGGCTTACAACCCGCAAAAAATTACTCAATAAATACTTAAAAATCAAATCAGGAGCAAAAGAAAAAATGGCTTTTTCCCCGATGATGACCCATTACCTGTCCGTCAAGGAGCAATACCCCGATTGCGTAGTGTTTTACCGATTGGGCGATTTTTACGAAATGTTTTTTGACGACGCGAAAAAAGCCAGCGAGATTTTGGATTTGGTATTAACGGGCAGGGATTGCGGCGAAGGGCGCGCGCCGATGTGCGGCGTGCCTTATCATGCCGCCGATACATACATCGCAAGGCTCATCGAAGCTGGGGAAAAAGTAGCGGTGTGCGAACAGCTTACCGAGCCTACCCCTGGCAAAATGGTCGAGCGCGCGGTGATAAGGGTAATCACTCCCGGCACGGTTGTCGAAAATACGATTTTGGACGAAAAGCGCAACAACTTTATTTGCGCCGTCACCGTCGACGGCATGAACGCGGGCCTGGCTTTTTCCGACATTTCGACGGGCGACTTTTTCGTATACGAATTGGCCGAACCCAATCTCGCGGGCAAAATTCAGGATATTCTTATGACTTTCTGCCCGTCTGAAATAATTTCGGACGCTAATTCCGTTTTCCTTAACCAAACCCTTCCCTTCGTAAAGGCGGGCAAAATCGCCAAAATCACGTCTTACGACGACAATTCGTTCGACTTCAAGCGCGCCTCCGCGCTTATCCAAAAGCATTACAACCTCAACAGCCTTGAGTCTTTCGGCCTGTCCGGCAAAAAGTGGGGCGTTTCGGCAAGCGGGGCGCTTTTAAGGTACTTTGTCGACACCCAAAAAAGGGATTTATGCCACCTCAAGCCCATCAAGTCGGTCGAAAGCGGCGAATTTATGTCTATCGACATAAACACGCGCCGCAACCTCGAGCTTTTGGCGGCGGGACGCGACTTCAAGCGCAAGGGCAGTCTTGTTTGGCTGTTGGACGAAACCCGCACCGCTATGGGTGCGCGAATGCTTGTCTCATGGCTTGAGCGTCCGTTGCAGAATAAAAACAAAATCGATGAGCGGCTAGGCGCCGTGGAGGAGCTTTCAAACGGCTTCGTCCTGCGCGAAAGCCTTGACAAGTTGCTTTTCGACATAAAAGACGTCGAGCGCCTGACGGCAAAAATAGCTTACAACACCCTTTCGCCGAGGGATTGCAACACGTTGGAAATTTCACTCAAACGCCTGCCCGACGTCAAGCTTGAGCTGTCCAGATGCGGTTCGGCGCTTTTAAAAAAAATCGGCGGCCAAATCGCCGACCTCGGCGTTCCCGCCGCGCTTCTCGGCGAGGCGATAGCCGAAAACGCTCCGCCTCTCGTTAAGG
>DAITPX010000125.1:3010-4471 GCA_036833365.1 Clostridia bacterium
ACAACAAAACGCTCGACGGGCTTTATGAGCTTTCGAGTAATTCCAAAGGTATGATAGCCTCGCTCGAGGAAAAAGAGCGCGAGCGCACGGGCATAAAAAACCTAAAGGTGGGGTACAACAGGGTTTTCGGGTACTACTTTGAAATCACAAATTCGTTCAAAGACCTCGCGCCCGTCGACTTTATACGCAAGCAGACACTGACAAACTGCGAGCGGTTTGTTTCGCCCGAACTCAAAACGCTTGAGGAAAGCATCCTTACCGCCGACGAAAAAAGCCTCGCCCTTGAGAAGGAGCTTTTCGCCGAAATCCGCGAAAGACTTTTAGAATATATCCCTCAAATGCAGCAATCGGCAAACGCCGTGGCGGCGCTTGACACTTTATTGTCTTTCGCCAAAACAAGCGTAAAAAACAATTATTGCAAGCCAGTAATAAACGCCGAAAATTCCGCGCTCGAGATTATCGAGGGGCGTCACCCAATCGTAGAAACCTTTGTAAAAAGCGGCTATTTCATTCCCAACGACACCTATTTGGACACTCGGGACAACCGCACGATGGTACTTACGGGGCCAAATATGGCAGGCAAAAGCACCTACATGCGACAGGTCGCGCTCATAGTTTTGCTTGCGCATATCGGCTGTTTTGTTCCCGCAAAAAGCGCGCTGGTGCCTTTGGTAGACAAAATTTTCACCCGCGTCGGCGCCAACGACGACATCGCCTTCAATCAAAGTACTTTTATGGTCGAAATGACCGAAGTGGCCAACATAGTAAACAATGCCACCAAAAACAGCCTTATTATTCTCGACGAAGTGGGGCGCGGAACGGCGACTTTCGACGGCCTGAGCATCGCGTGGGCGGTTTTGGAATATATTTCCGGCAAAATCCACGCAAAAACACTTTTTGCCACGCATTTCCACGAGCTTACCGAGCTTGAGGGGCAGGTCGACGGCGTCAAAAACTACAAAATAACCGTCAAGGAAGTCAACGACACCGTGGTATTTTTGCGGAAAATCACTCGGGGCGGCGCAAGCAGAAGCTTCGGTATAGAAGTCGCCGCGCTCGCGGGCGTGCCCAAGCCGATACTTTCCCGCGCAAAGCAAATTTCCGCACTTTTGGAGCAAAAGGACATTATCCCAAAGCCCGCCGAAACGCCCGTGAGGCACGGTTTGGGCTCCGAGCAGGCGCTGAAGCTGCTTAAGCAAATCGATCTCGACACGGTGACGCCCTTGAAAGCTTTTGAAATTTTAAAAGAAATTTCCAATCTGGTAAAAGAAGATGAATAAAATAAATATTCTCACAAGCGACATATACAATAAAATCGCGGCGGGCGAAGTGGTGGAGCGCCCCGCATCCGTAGTCAAGGAGTTGATTGAAAACAGCGTCGACGCGGGCGCGACCGAAATTGTCGTTCAAATCGAAGAGGGCGGCACAAAGCGCATAAGCGTTTTTGACAACGGCGTAGGC
>DAITPX010000126.1:0-4447 GCA_036833365.1 Clostridia bacterium
AAACAGGTTTTAGGCTGTCAAGCGTTGTTTCAAGCGCTTTTTTGCAGAGCGGCGCACCGACTTTTCGGCTAAAAATTTCTTAAAAAACCGCAGCACATTTTATTCGAAACAATAAGTCAGGACATAGAGGCCCTAAATGTGAGCCGAAAAAATTTTCGAGCAAAAGGAAATAAAACAGAAGTTATTAAAAAAATAAACACTTGTCCGCACGACTCTTATTTGGCAAGCGGCCCTTCCCAAGTTCCGTTTGGCCGCCGCCGTCAGAATTAAGCAATCACACACCTGTAAAATTTCCCTGCCGCGCTTTTTTCGTCTGTATATGTCAAATGAATTGTTTGATAATTGAAATTGCGTATATTATAAAGGTTATTTCGGCAAATTGCAATACTTTTCGACAAAAAAATCAAATATTTATAGCAATCACTAATTTAATTGCCCTAATAACCGCGGTTTGGGGTTAATTTCGCATTAAAAATCATTTTTAGTGCGGTTTCCTTGACTTTTTTTATCTTTTTCGCCGAATTTGCGGATATTTTTTGATTTTTCCAATTCGGGGTTTTAATGCGGAAAGGCTAAGGTTTTAAAGTATTAACAGCCAAAAGCTGTTTTTCGGCGCGGACTCCGCCTTTCCCTTAAAGTTGCTTAGCCTACACGTGAGCCTTTACAAACTCTCTTGGTACCTGCAAAATTTAAACTAAGAATTAACTTTGCCGCTCCCGTTTTCCCGCCCGACACGCGGAACATGCAAATATAAGCCGACTATAACCGTTGTCAAATCAGGTGCTAACTTCCCCAATCTGACGCCGCTGAACAAATGTGAAAATTCTTTCGCTCCAAACCTCAAACGGTTTTTACCAGCAACGTATTTTGTATATCTTTAGCGAAATATCTTGTTTTTTTTCATTATACCACAAGTTTTACAGAATTGAAATGCCTTAAAAATAAAAAATCTAAAATTTTTTAAATTTCAAAATTCTCGAAAAAATCCCGAAAAATTTTAACGATTACTTGGTAACTAACGATAATCAGCCTAAAATAAGACTAACTATGTCAACAAAAGTAATTTATGAAAAAATCACCCGCAAAAGAAAGAATGCTCGGCGAAGAGCTGACACTGTTTTCAGAAAAATGCTACAAGGCGGTGACCGTTAGCCGCCTAATCCAAGCCGTCGACATAAAGGCCAAGTCGCTATATAAACTCTGCGCAATCAAACGCGCATATTGAAGCGATACTTGACGAAACGGCAAAACGCTGCAAGCTCCAAACTGCCGCCCTGCGCTTAAACGATTTTCTTCAAAATGCTTAACTTAATAGCTTATAACCTTCGCATAATTAATACTTTATTTTCGCCCAGAAATCTTTTATTCCCGTGATATAATTATTTTGATAAACAAATTAACTTAAAGGAAATTTAAAATTGATAAAGCTCGAAAAAATCAACGAAAAAAATTATCTCGCAGTTTGCAAGCTGGAGCTTCCGGAAGAACAATCCGGCTTTGTTCAGCCCGCGGCGTTTATTCTCGCCCGCACGCTCGCTATGCGTGCGCAAAATGCCGTCTCCTACGCCATTGTCTCCGGCGGCACGGTGGTAGGCGTGATAATGACAAAAGAACTCGCCGAGGAGCCCGCTTGCTATACGATAGAGGAGCTTCTTATCGGCCGCCAATTTCAAAACCGCGGTTATGGCACGGCGGCCTTGCTGAAAACGCTCGGCATGCTTGCCGCGCGGCGCAAATACGAAACGGTCGAAATCTGTGTAAAAAAGGCCGACGCTGCGGCCGTCAGGCTTTACGAAAAATGCGGCTTTTCCGACAGCGGCTACACCGACCCCCAAACCCCCGACTGCCTCATTTTATCCTATAAATTTCACTGAATCCGCGGCTTTTCAGTCAATAAAAATTGACAAAGCGGCAAAATAGTAGTATAAGTTATATAAAAGGACCCCGTCCTCTAGGGGGTGGGGATAGCGAGGATATAAATATATGAACCAAAAATTTAACGTAACCGGCATGACGTGTTCCGCCTGCTCCGCCAGAGTGGAAAAGGCGGTAAGCAAGACCGAGGGCGTGCAAACGGTAAACGTAAACCTCTTGACCAACAGCATGACGGTCAGCTACGACGAAAAAAAGACCGACAACTCTAAAATAATACAGGCGGTCGCCAACGCGGGCTACGCCGCCTCCCCCTTTACGCGCGGGGCTCCCGCGGCAAAAGCCGACAAAACGGTCAACCCTATGGAAAGCGAAATGAATGGCATGAAGCGCCGCCTCATTGTTTCGTTCGTTTTTTGGATACCGCTGATGTATTTGGCTATGCACCACATGCTTTACGAATGGATAGGACTGCCCGTTCCGGGGTTTATCAAAGCCGCGTTCCACGGCGCGGAAAACGGCATAAACTTTGCCTTCGCACAACTTTTGCTTTTGGCGCCTATCGTATACGTGAACCGCAAATATTTCCAAGTTGGCTTCAAATCCTTGGCAAAAAGGGCGCCGAACATGGATTCCCTTATCGCCATGGGCTCCGCCGCCGCAATCGTATACGGAATATTCGCCATATTTCGAATCGGCTACGGCTTAGGGCACGGAGACATGGCCACTGTCGACAGCTATCTGATGGATATCTACTTCGAGTCGGCGGGAACAATTTTGACGCTTATCACCCTCGGCAAATATCTTGAGGCACGCTCCAAAGGCAAAACCTCTGAAGCAATCAGAAAGCTGATGGACTTGGCTCCCAAAACGGCTTTCGTCGTCCGCGACGGGCAGGAAGTCGAAATCCCCATAGAAAGCGTGGCGGTAGGCGACATTGTCGTCGTCAGGCCGGGGCAAAGCATACCCGTAGACGGAGTTATCGTCGAGGGAAGCTCGGCTGTGGACCAGTCGGCGCTGACTGGCGAAAGCATCCCCGTCGAAAAGCAAGCCGGCGACCGGGTAATCGCCGCTTCTATAAACAAAACCGGTTTTTTCAAATTCAAAGCGGAAAAAGTCGGCAACGACACGACGCTCGCAAAAATCATCGAGCTTGTCGAAGAGGCTAGCTCCTCCAAAGCCCCCATCGCCAAGCTTGCGGACAAAATCAGCGGGATTTTCGTCCCGACGGTAATCGTTATCGCGCTTGCCGCCCTGGCGGTATGGCTGCTTTTGGGGCATACTTTCGAGTTCGCCCTTTCCATAGCCATCGCGGTGCTCGTAATTTCCTGCCCCTGCGCGCTGGGGCTCGCCACCCCCGTAGCCATTATGGTAGGCACGGGCAAAGGCGCGTCGAACGGCATATTGATTAAATCCGCCGAGGCGCTGGAAACGGCCCACAAAATCGACACCGTCGTTTTGGACAAAACGGGAACGGTCACAAAAGGACACCCTAAGGTAACCGATATCGTGACGGCAAGCGGCGTCAGCCAGTCACAGCTTCTGCAAATCGCGGCGTCCATCGAAAAACCTTCCGAGCACCCCCTGGCCGAAGCAATCGTAGAGGCGGCGGCTCAGGAAGGAATAACGCTTAAAGACGTCGCAAAATTTACCTCAGTTTCAGGGAAGGGCATCGTCGCCTCGATAGACGGCGTTGAATATACCGCGGGCAACCTCGCCATGATGAACGAAAAAAATGTCGGCGTAAACGAGTTTAAAGAGGTTTCGGACAAATTCGCCGAAGACGGCAAAACGCCTCTGTTTTTCGCCAAAGGAACTCAACTGCTGGGCGTTATCGCCGCGGCGGACGTAGTAAAGCCGACCAGCCTTGACGCAATCGAGCGGTTTAAGGCAATGGGCATAGAGGTTGTAGTGCTTACGGGCGACAACAAAAGGACGGCCGAGGCCATACGCAAACAGCTCGGCATAGATACCGCCATAGCTGAAGTGCTGCCGCAGGATAAGGAAAACGAAATCCGCAAAATTCAGCAAAGCGGAAAAAATGTTGCCATGATCGGCGACGGTATTAACGACGCCCCCGCGCTTGTCAGGGCGGACGTAGGCATCGCCATCGGCGCGGGCACAGACATCGCCATAGAGTCGGCCGACATCGTTCTTATGAAAAGCGACCTGACCGACGCGGTGACGGCAATAGAGCTAAGCAAGGCCACCATGCGCAATATCAAACAAAATCTTTTCTGGGCGTTTTTCTACAACACAATCGGGATCCCCCTTGCCGCGGGAGTTTTTATCCCGCTTTTGAGCTGGAAGCTCAACCCCATGTTCGCGGCGGCGGCAATGAGCATGAGCTCGGTTTGCGTCGTGCTGAACGCGCTGCGCCTGAAGTTTTTCAAGCCTAAACACAATAAAAACCTAAAAGGAGAACAAAAAATATGAAAAAAATCATCAAAATCAACGGGATGACCTGCGAGCACTGCAAGGCCGCGGCCGAAAAGGCGCTCAATTCCATCGACGGGGTGGCCGCGAAAGTCTGCCTGCCCAAAAGCAAGCGACGGTCACCTTAAGCCGCGATGTC
>DAITPX010000127.1:0-4428 GCA_036833365.1 Clostridia bacterium
ACAACCGCCGATTATTTCGTCGGGGGCGTTGTCACCGCCAAAAATATCCACTACAACTTTCATAAAAATAACTTCCTTAGAAAAAATAATACTAATTCAACTAATTATAACCCATTTAACGGTGCGGGGCAAGGCTTTTCCCTAAAAAATAAGCCCCGTTTCACAAAAAAGAAAAATGTTTCACGACATAAAAAACGGGCCGCTTTTTCGGGAGCAGCCCGCTTAAAATTTCTTAACCCTCAGGTTATTTGCTTTCGGCTGTCTGTTTGACGACTTCTTTTTTGTCGTAATAGCCGCAGTTGCCGCAGACTCTGTGAGAAAGTTTAAGTTCGTGGCATTGCGGGCATTCTGCAAGCCCGGGTGTAGCCGCTTTCCAGTTAGCCGCCCGTTTATGCTTTCTCTGTTTAGACGTTTTCCGTTTTGGTACTGCCATCTCTATCGCACCCCCGTTTATTTCATTATTGACACGCTAATTATTATACCGCCGGAAAGAATTTTTGTCAAACCAAATCGAGGCGATTTTCAGCGGATTTTTGAAACTCTTAAGGTTTCCTGCGCGATAACCAGCTCCTCGTTGGTCGGAATAACCAAAATGCGCACCTTGCCGCCCTGTTTGGTCAAATCGGTCGCGCTGCCTCTCGTGCAGGCAAGGTTCTTTTCCTCGTCGAGCATAACGCCCAGATAATCCATATCCTTGCACGCTTGGCTCCTGACGTATGGGGTGTGCTCGCCGACGCCGGCGGTAAACACGATTGCGTCCACGCCGTTCATCACGGCGGCGTATTCGCCGATGTATTTTTTAACTCTGTAAGCGAAAATATCCACCGCGCGCCTGTTGCTTGGGTTGTCGAGCGCGCCGTCGCACGTCAGGTCGCGGAAGTCGCTGCTGTTGCCCGAAAGCCCCAGCATGCCGCATTCCTTGTTAAGGTGCTTCAGAATCTGGTGCACGTCCTTGCCCGTTTTTTCCATCAAAAATTCGATGGCCGCGGGGTCTATACCGCCCGAGCGGGTGCCCATGGGAAGCCCGTCCAGCGGCGTGAAGCCCATGGACGTGTCTACGCTTTTGCCGCCGTCGACGGCCGTAATCGAGCTGCCGTTGCCGAGGTGACAGGTGACGATTTTAAGCTGTCCGACAGGCTTGCCGATAATTTCAGCCGCCTTGCGGGAAACGTACATATGGCTGGTGCCGTGGAAACCGTATTTTCTTACGCGGTATTTTTTGTAATCCTCATAAGACAGCCCGTAAAGGTAGGCCTTTTCGGGCATTGTGGCATGAAAAGCCGTGTCGAAAACCGCCACCATCGGAGTCTTTGGCATAACCTCGCGGCACGCCTCTATGCCCATGATGTTGGCGGGGTTGTGAAGCGGCGCCAATTCGGAATTGCGCCTGATTGAATCCAAAACCTTTTCGTCGATAACGACGGAGGTGCTGAAATCCTCGGCGCCGTGGACGACGCGGTGCCCCACCGCCGAAATTTCGTCCATGGATTTGATTACTCCGCATTCGGGGGAAACGAGCGCGTCCAGAACCATGCGGATCGCGACCGTGTGGCCGGGCATATCCTTATTGAAAACGAATTCCTTGCCGTTGGCTTTATGCGTCAAAAAGGAGCCGCTTATGGCTATGCGCTCGCAGAGGCCCTTTGCTATGACCTCTTCGTTGGACATATCGATAAGCTGATATTTTAGGGAAGAGCTTCCCGCGTTGATAACAAGAATTTTCATTTTTTAGCCCCTCACTCCGACGCCTGAACGGCGGTCATGCGACGACGCCCACTATGTCCTCCGCAACGCAGCCGCGCGAAAGGTCGTTGACCGGCTTTGCCATGCCCTGGCAGATAGGCCCGTAGGCATTGTAGCCGCCCAAGCGCTGGGCGATTTTGTAGCCGATATTGCCGGCGTTGAGGTCGGGAAAAATAAACACGTTGGCCTCGCCAGCGACAGGGCTGCCGGGACATTTCAATTTGCCCACTTCGGGCGCGACCGCGGCGTCGAACTGGATTTCGCCGTCGACCTTAAGCCCGGGAGCACGCTCACGAACAAGATTCGTTGCTTCAGCGACCACCGTCACGTCGTCATGCTTTGCGCTGCCCTTAGTTGAGAACGAAAGCATTGCGATTTTGGGTTCCACCTGCAAAAACTGCCTTGCCGACAAGTCTGAGCAGACCGCGAAGTCCGCAAGCTCCTCGCTTGTGGGAACGGGGGTTACCGCGCAGTCGGCGAAAAGGAGCTTTTCGTACTTTTTATTATTCGGGTTGTACATGACGAAAAAGCCCGAAACCGCCTTGATGCCGGGGCGGGTTTTGATAATCTGGAGCGCGGGACGCAGCAAGTCGCCGGTCGCGTGGCAGGCGCCGCCCACCATACCGTCGGCTTCGCCCGTTTTTACCATCATTACGCCGTAGTACATTTCGTCCATGACGGTGGTTTTGGCCTGTTCGGGCGTCATGCCCTTGGCTTTGCGCAGTTCGTACAAAATGCCCGCGTATTCGTCAAGCTTTTCGCTTGTTTTGGGATTGATAACGGTTATGCCCTTGAGCCCCGTTTTGCTTTTCGACCTGATTTGCTTTTCGTCGCCGAGCAAAATCACCCTGGCGAAACCGTCGGCCGTAATCATATCGGCGGCGTCGATGACACGCTGGTCATGCCCCTCGGGCAAAACGATGGTTTTAAGAGCTTTTCTTACCCTGTTTTTGTAAGATTCGATAAGTTGTGACATTAATGCCTCCTTGGTTTAAAGAAAAAAATTGATAACTCGGGTTAAATGTGCTATTATTTACACATAAAATATACATCAACTTTTTACAAAAGTAAAGGAAAAGGCTTTGAAAATTTGCGGAATTATATGCGAATATAACCCTCTGCACAACGGGCACATAAGGCATATAGAGTTTTCGCGCCGCAATGCCGACACCGTCGTTTGCGTTATGAGCGGCGACTTTACGCAGCGCGGCACTCCCGCCATAATGGACAAATACGCCCGCGCCAAACACGCGGTGCTTGCGGGCGCAGACCTTGTCCTGGAGCTGCCCGCCGTGTTTTCCGTGGCAAGCGCCGAGAACTTCGCCTACGGCGGCGTGAGGCTTTTGGGCGCGCTCAAATGCGGCTGCATTTCCTTCGGCAGCGAATGCGGCGACATAGGGCTTTTGGAGCGGTGCGCGGACGTTTTGCTTAACCCGCCCCCGCCGCTGAAAACCGCGATAAAGCGCAATATTGCGCTGGGGCTTTCCTACCCCGCCGCCGTCGCGCGGGCGCTTGCCGGCTTCGACCCCGAACTGAACCTGCTCGACAAGCCCAACAACCTTCTGGCGGTGGAATACCTCAAACAAATCAAAAACCTCGGGCTGGACATGCAGCCTGTCACAATAAAACGCGGCGACAACTACAACGCCACCTCCGTTGAGGGAGATTTTGCCTCGGCGACAGCCCTAAGGCACGCGTTGTGCACGGGCGACGCGCAAAACCTTGAAAAATACCTGCCGCCCTACGTCGTAAGCGACCTTATACCGTCGGCGCGGGAAAAATACCAGCAGTTCGTCTACTCGTTTATGAACACGGCGACGCCGAAATACCTTTCGGCAATCGAGGGCGTGACGGAAGGAATCGAAAACAGGATTTTGGCCAACGTTTCCAGAGGCAGCTACGCGGCGATGATTTCGGCGATAAAAACAAAGCGGTACACTTTGGTCAAGCTGCAACGGATTTTGCTTTGCGCAATACTGGGAATTACCAAAGAAACCGTGGCGGCGGCTAAGGAAACAAAGCCTTACCCGAGAGTGCTGGCCGTAAGGAAAGACCGCATGGATTTGCTTTCTCACATAGCGCGCGAAGGAGTGGGAACCCTGACAGCGCCACAAAAAGAGCTCGCTGAAATAGACGTGCGGGCATCGAATATCTACTCGTCGCTCCACGGAATGTACGGGAACAGAGATTTAACTACGCCGCTGCAAAAGATTTAGGTTTTAGTTTAAATATTTCGGTCAATTTTGTCTTAAAATCAATAATGCGCGGCATAATGCAGCTACGCATGACGGTTGTTTCACTAAAAATATGAATAAGAAAGGCGAGGGCGGCGTTTTTATGGTTCGGGATTCCGAGCCGCTTTTTTGTTTCGTTTTAATTTCATTTGTGGTATTTTGGAGCATGTAACGACTTGTTTTTATGAGGACGGCTTGTACCTTTTTCGGCGGTCTATAACGCATAAAAACGGCATAAAGTTTTTAATATGAAACTCAAATTTGCGTGGCTTTTGTCCGCGGCTGTATTTATCGTTTTGTTTTTTTTGCGCCCAACCGTATATATGTCGGCGTTTTCAAAAGGGCTGAGCGTATGGAGCGCGGCGGTTTTGCCAAGCCTGTTCCCCTTCCTCTTCCTTTCCAACATTTTGATAAACACCGACAGTCTGCGCGGTTTTTCCGACAAAACGCA